>CAZWMM010000012.1:0-9458 GCA_964634985.1 Hadarchaeota archaeon (SeqCode) | reverse complement strand
AACACCCGCTCGGCTTTCGCGAGCTTGTCGCCCCCCTCGCCGACTCCTATGTTAAGAACCACGTGCCCTAGCTTCACATCTCGCATCCCCATTTCGCTACCTCAGCTTGGAGGTAGCCCGATGAACTAATAAACTTCTCTGGCTAACCCGTGCAGGGCGCAGGGGCCCCAGCATGTGCTTGAACCCCTTCGTCGCTATAGCCACCCCCCCACTCGAAAAGTAAAGAGAAGTAATCGTGCTTCGTTAACCACTCTGAATAAAGGAGGCTGCGATTGGGTCAAATTCATGTCACTCTAGGTAATTGGATAGCGGGCTTTTCTTTTCCGACAACGAACACGTAATGCTCAGGTGCTTGGAAAGTTTCGCCACCAGTTTCAAGCGTCACGATGTTCGGCTGGGTGCCAGCGATAAGTTTGATGTTGGTAATTTCACCAACCTTACCCACATTTTTTCCGCCCGTGACTAGCGCCGTTGCGCCTTTTTCGAGCGGAAAACGTTCGAGCACCCTTAAGTCTGGTAGGGCTAACTTCACGCCATCGCTTGGCCTGAAGCCGCCGAAATCTCCCATGAGCGTCTTGCCGTCGTGAAACGTAAGCTGCACCCGCTTGCCCCGAACAATGTCCTTACGCACAACCTTGCAAAGTTTCATTGATGTTTCCGTCTGATCGATCTCTCGCGGGACTAAGCGACCCCGACGATCAAGGAGCACTCGGTAGTTTCGGTCCAAGACGGGTAACTGCAAAACATCCATGGGGCCCACGGAGAACTTGGGGTCCCGCCTCACCCTGCCATCAACGATAACATGCCCCTCAGCGAGAATCCTATCGGCTTCCCGGGCATCCCTAGCGAGCGAGAAGTAATCTCGCAGGAGAACGCGGAGTGGCAGGGAGTTTTTGCGTGGGTGGGGTCCAGGCGCTGGCTTCACCACCCATGGGTAGGATTTGCGTGGCAGCCTCAGTGCACGTGGTGCAGCATATCGCTTGAGATGCCTACTTTTCCCTTTCTTCGCCACCCCTCGACCTCCTCTCGAGCACTTTTTCCCGCTCCTTGTCTGGTGCGAGTTTTATCAACATGACGTTCGAAGGCGCGATTGGCCTATTGGTCTGCGTTCCATCTGCCTTCGCGACTGCCGCCCCTTGAACTTGGATGAGGCGACGCTTGGTGTCGAGCTCCAGCACGTCCCCTTCTAGTTTTTTGAAATCGCCACGCATGATCCGCACTTTATCCCCCTTCCGCACGGGCATGGAGCGAGTCCTATGCCTCTCCCTGAGTTCACGGCTGAGCGGTGCCGAAAGGGAACGGTGCCTTCGGTGTAAGGGGGCGCGGTGGAGTGCTAGATGTTGCTTTCTAGGTTGTTTGCTGACCATCCTTACACCACGATCGAAGCTACCCCGGCGACACGAGGCCACCGTTCCGCGGCCTCCCGAGCCATCGGTCCCTTTATTTCCGAGCCCCTTGGAGCCCCTTCCGGAGTTATCAGCGCCGCCGCGTTGTCCTCGAACTTTATCCGCATGCCATCGGTGCGGCGATACTCTTTGCGTTGCCTGATGATTATTGCACGGACGAGTTGTTTCCTGAGTTCAGGGCTACCCTTCTTCACCGAAGCTACTACAGAATCACCCACGCCCGCCCTACCCATGCGCCTGCGTACACCCTTGTAGCCGATGACGTTCACGATTTGGAGTTCCTTGGCCCCAGTGTTATCGGCACAGCTGAGACGTGCGCCGATCGACAAGGCCTTAAGTGGGGTCACGGCAGTCACGCCCACCGAAGTCATGATACCTTTCTTCCCCATCTTACTCCCCCAGCTTCTCCACCACCACGAATGCCTTCGTCTTGCTCAACCGCCTGCACTCCATTACTTTCACCCTATCGCCAACCTTCGCGGCGATGCAAGGGGGATTATGGGCGTGGAGCCTAGAGGTTCGACGCTCGTAGCGCTCGTACTTCGGTATCACCTGCATGCGCTCGAGCTCGACCGTTACCGTGTGCGACATTTTATCGCTGACCACAGCACCTTCGAATGTCCGCCCCCTGACCGAGAGCTTGCCGTGAAACGGGCACTTCGAATCCGAACATTTCTCCTTCGGCGGTTTTATACCCATGCCCACCATTTGCTCACCTCCGCTTCACCCTCTCCTCGGGTCTCCCAACGAGCCTAGCACCATCCACTTCGACATCTTCTCCGCTCGGCAACGTCAACATGAGGGCGGAGGTGATCTTGGGCATCAGCTTGGGCTTGCCGGCCTGCTCGATGACGAGCATGTTGTGCGTTTCGTCAATGATCTTGCCATGTGTGCCTATCAGCGTGGGGTCGGAGCTGTTGCTCACCCTAGCATCGAGCCCGATGAGCTCATGTTGCAGCACATTTCGTTTGGTTATCGGCATAATTACCACCTGTTATTCACCCAGTAGGGCTGTTTAATCTATGACCTCCGTTGGTCAGCCAAGTTAGTGGGGGGTATCCCCTGGAGTTCGAGTACAAAACGTCTGAATCCCCGACTTGGTCACAGGAATTCATTTCATATCGATCATCTCGGGGGAGAAACCAATCTCCACGAGCACCCCCTTCACACGCGCCCTGTGGTCGCCTTGGAGCTCGATTGCGCCGCTTTTAGCTGTCCCACCGCAAGCGAGCTTTGACTTCAATTGCTTTGTCAGGTTTTTCAGGTCAAGCTGTTTATCGTCTATACCTTCAACGATGGTCACGATTTTGCCGAATTTTCGCTTCATCGAGTAAATGCTTACCCGCTGCTGTTCTCTCGCTATCTCTTGACAGACACAGAGTTCCTTAGGAAGACCACAGACCTTGCATACTTCCGGCAGCCCTCACTCACCTCCTTTTTGTTTTTCCTTCATGATCGTCAGCACCCGAGCTATCGCGCGTCTGAGTTCCCTGATTCTTGCAGTATTCTCGAGTGACCCCCCAGCTGCAGCTGTCGCGCGTGCCCGGGCCAGCTCGCTCCTTAGCTCGCGCAGCTTCGCCCTCATCTCCTCGATGTTCATGTCGCGAATCTCAGCTGGTCTGAGCACCGCCACTTTCCTCGTCCTCCTTAACTTCCTCCGTCGGTTTCCCCTCGGTAGGTTTTGCCTCGCCAGGCTTTTTTGCTTCGGGTGCCGGCGCGGCTTCAGCGGGTTTTTCCTCCATCTTCAGCTTGAGACCGTTTGGAAGTAGAACGTCTGGTGGCATTATGCTTACCTTTATTCCCACCGCTCCTGCCTTAAGGATTGCAACCGCATAGCCATAACTGACGAGCTTTTCAGCCGGCTCACCAGCCTTGCTGAGGTAGCCTTGGTAGAAGCGCTGGCTCCTAGAACGTTCCCGGGCTATTCTCCCAGAGATCGTTATCTCCGCCCCCCTAGCGCCGGCATTCATTATCCTGCGAAGGGCGGTGTAACCAACGCGTCTGACGCTTATTCCCCGCTCGAGGGCAAATGCTATGCGCTTCGCTATCACTTGACCACATAGCTCCGGCTTCGTGAGTTCGACCACTTCCACCTGGGGATTTTCCATCCCAAATCTCTGGGCGAGCTCATCGGTGAGGTGTTTTATGTTTTTCCCCTTGCGCCCGATCACCATCCCCGGACGCTCGACATAGAGGGCGACCCTAGTGCCCGTGGGGATCCTCCTAATGTTAGCACCGCCGTAGCCTGCCCGCCCGAGTTCCATAGCCAAGAATTCCTCAAGCTCCATACGCTTCAACCCTAGCTTGATGAAGGTACGCTCGACGGGCATTAGGCCACTTCCTTGAGGATGATCTCGACGTTGGTCAATGGCTTGTTGAATGGCGTTGCCCTAGCAAATGCACGAGGTAGAAAGCCTGGAATGGTGATCCCCTTGTGTGCGCTGGCGTGGACGATCCTAAGCTTTTCAGGATCGAGTCCCTTGTAGGTGGCGTTCGCCTCCGCGTTCTCTATGACCCTCGAGATCGCCCGTGCCGTTTTAACCGGAAACTGCCCGCTCTCCCCAGCTCCATGCCTGTGCGCGAGCTTTTTTCGGTGACGCTTGAAAGGGACGGGCCTTTGTTTGGTGGCGACAGCTTGCAGATACTCCTTGGCGGCGGCCAGTTTCATCCCCCTGATCGCTCTGCAAACCTCCATCGCGTGTTTCGGTGAAACCCGCATCTCCTTGCCCAGAGCCCTCGCGCACGGTTCATCAACCTTTGCAGAATAACCGAACTTCGGCATCGGATCACTTGAGGGGGACGTATAATGAGCTGCGTGTCGCCCCGATGCCGGGCATGCCGTGGGTGACCTTCTTGCGCGTCTGGGAGAACTCGCCCAAGCGATGGCCTATCATCTCGGGCTTCACTTCGATGACGATGAACTCCCTGCCATTATAAACCGCGAACTTCAGGCCCACCATTTCAGGTAGGATGATCATATCCCTGCAGTGAGTGCGGATTACCATTTCCTCCTTTTTCGCTTCCCTAGCCATTCGAATGTGTGCAAGGAGTTTCTTCTCCTTTGGCGTGAGGCCACGGTTTAGAGAACGTCGTTGGTGGGCAGGCAATAGCTTCGCGAAGTCGTCGAGGGGGAGCTTCTGGAGATCCTCGATCGAGTATCCCCTGAAAGAGAACTTCTTCGGCGTGGGCTCACCTCTTACCTGTTCTCCTCGCCGCTATTAACCCCACCTTTTGACCAGGGGGAGCACCCCGCCTGACGGTCTTCGGCCTGCCAGCGTGCTTGCCCCTTCCCCCGAATGGGTGATCTACAACGTTCATTGCAACGCCCCGAACGTGCGGATATGGCTTCCCTTTCGCGAGCATCGCGTGGTAACGTTTCCCGGCTTTGATGAACGGCTTTTCCGTGCGTCCTCCTCCAGCTACTACGCCTATGGCCGCGCGGCATTTGGGGTTAAAGTCCCTGATCTCACCTGAGGGGAGCTGAACTGTAGCGCGGCTGATATCGTGGGCGATCAAAATTGCTTGAGCACCTGAGGCTCGAACGAAGCGCCCACCGTCGCCTGGCCTTGATTCGATGTTGTATATGGGGGTGCCCTCGGGGATCTCGGAGAGCGACAAGGTGTTGCCTGGTTTGATCGGGACGGAGATGCCGCACGCTAAGGTATCCCCTACTTTTATCCCTTCCGGCGCGAGCACCAAGCGCTCTTCCCCATCACCGTACCTTATCTTAGCCACTGGGGCACTTCTGCCTGGATCGTGTAGGATGTCTACCACGACCGCCTCGGCCTCCTTCTCAGCTGGGGGGAGCTTGACCTCACCGAGCCTCCGCCAGGATTTCGCGCGGTAGGTAGGTGCACCGCTACCTAGCCTTTGAGCTCTTATCCGCTTCCCCATCAGATCATCCCCAGTTTCGAGGCTATCTCGTCGGCCATGAATTCTGGAGCGAGTCTTACGTAGGCGCGCTTCTTCCCTCCCGGGGTTACTTCTATTTTTACGCTGACGACTTTCACCTCAAAAAGCAACTCGACCGCGCGCTTCACGTCGCTGCGCGAAACGTCATTGGCGACGACGAACACGAGCTTGTTTTCGGACTCGATCAGTTTAACCGCTTTCTCCGTGGCTTGAGGGTAGAGTAAAACCTTGTGGGGGTCCTTCACGCGAACATCCCCCTAGCCAGTTTTTGAATGGCACCCTTCGTCCAAAGGGTTACCCGCCCGGGCACGCCTCCAGGCGCGAGCCGCTCGGCATTCAGTTGCTCGACCTCCACGACCTCCACGCCCGGGATGCTCCTACCGCCCAGCTTGATGCCTCTGTCTTGGCCGATCACGATGAGAGGACCTACAGCCAGCCTGTATCTCCTGCCTCGCATTTTGCCTCTCCCCGCCCGCGTTTTTTTGCTACCGATGACGCGTTCTACATCCCCCCACAACCCGAGCTTTTGGAGGGCTTTCCTCGCTTGACTCGCCTTCCTGAGTCTCTCGAGTTCATCTGTTACCACGAGCGGGAACTCAACAACGCCTCCCACGATGTGGCCCCTTGAGCTGACCAATTTCTTCTCCTTGGTGGCAGCGACCGCCGAGCGAACGGCCAACCGGCGCTCCTTTCGGTTGATGCGCTCCCGGAGGATTTTCTCTGCCGTGGGTGGATGAGCTCGCCTCCCCCCAACCGTATGGGGGGCAAACGCGCCTTGCCCAGCAGCGGGGTAACGGCTTCCCTTCACCCTGCGAACTCTAGCGACACCAAATCCCTTCCCCCATGTTTCGGCGGATGTACGTTTGCCTGCTATCTCATTCGCGCCGTAGGGCTGGAGCCTAGCAGTCTGGTGGGCGAGCACCGCACGTCCGATCACATCAGGCCTGAGCTCCTCCTCGAAGATAGGCGGAAGCTCGATCTCCTCGAGAGGTTCACCTTCTAGGGAATAGACGTGAACCTTCATCTCACGCACCTTGCTGAGAAGTCGTGCTTAGATGGGTGATGGAGGGGGGGGAGGTCGGCGCCCCAGCTGGTAACCTGATAGGCTGCCTGAGGTACACGAGCCGCTTCGTCGGTCCGGGTACAGAACCGGCGAGTAGAATGAAATTTCCTTTAATTGGACCATACCTTAAGAAATCGCCGCCAGGATTTATCTCCTTCCCATCGCTTCCTAGTTTCAGGATGCGCTTATTGAACTCCGTCCGCTGGTGGTAGCCCATCTGGCCTGCGGCGGGTACCGTCCACATCACTCGCGCAGGTGACCAAGGACCCAACGTCCCCACTTGGCGTCTGCCCTCATCGCTTTTCCGCGGTAAAATTTTGATCCCCCAACGCTTCACAGGTCCTTGGAATCCCTTGCCTTTCGTGATGGCAAGCACGTCGATGTATTCACCTTCTTTAAAAACCTCATTCACGCGAATTTGCTTGCTCAGCAACCCCTTGCAGTAGTTCCATCGCTCATCGATCGATTTCCCCCCGATGCGGATCTCGACTATGTCTGGCTTCTTCTTGGGCATGCTGGTGGCTTTGGGTTGGGTGCAGACGAGCAAGCGGATGTCGGTGCATTTGCCTTCTTTGAGCATTGCCTCTGCCCGCTCCATCGCCTTTGGCTGCTCGTATTTCTTAGGTAGGTTCACAGCCCTCTCAAGCTCTTTCGGTAGTTCGCTTGCCCAAACCTCGGTCGTGGAATTCAATCCTCTGGCGCTTGGTCCGTACAAACGGATCGCACACACGGTGAGCGGTGGAGCATCGATGACTGTGGCGGGAACGCTTATTTCCTGCCCCGCGGTTAGGCTTCCCTTGCGATCATCGATCATGAAGACTTGGGTCATCCCGGCCTTGTAGCCCATAAAACCTTGGAGACGCAAGCTAGCCTCAGCTGGCCAAGCCCGCACGTGGGCGATCGGTCTTGGAGCCCGCACGCGAGGCATGTACGCGAGCGAGCCCCGCTTCGGGTGGTGGGCTCTCCTTCCCATTTTTATCCTCTTACCAGCACGTTAAGCAGCGCGAGCGTGGCGACGATCGCTTCCTCCGTTCTGACGGTAGCGGTACCTTGCTCCGGGATCGCGTTCACCAAGACGTCGAAGAGTTCGCCCGCATCGACACCCTGGCGATCGCAGATTTCGAGGAGCCCGGCATAAGGCCCCCCGAAGACTACTGCTACGTTGTGGGGTTTGTTACTCCCTATCGCCTGCACGGCCTCATATAAATTTTGGCCGCGCCGCGAGGTTCCTATGGCATAATCTGCTTTCAAGCGATTTAAGCCCTCCGCGAGACTCTTCGTGCGGGAGACATCGTAACCCCAGTACTCACCCACGTCTGCCTTCGCCGCGCACATCACACCTATTGTGCTTCTATCCAAATGCTTGTCGAGTTTGACCGTTAAGCGATCCCCAGTCTTTAGCCTCTCCTTCGTGAAACCCTTCTCGCGTAGGCCGATCTCGAGTAGGCTGCCCCGCCCATCTACTTCCAGCACGACCGCTTCACGATAATCGCCTGGGTCATTTTTCTCGTCTTCGAGCGGGTGGTGAGGGGTGCGAAGCGGTGGGAGCAAGCCGGCGTAGCGGAGTTCCTTCTTACGAGGAAAAAGCAGCTTTCGTAGATATTGCGGCGTTTCCATGTAGCGCAGGAGCATTGATATCAGTTCAGCCTCGCTGGTTTGATTTATCACGCTAGGGTCATCGTCGTTGTAAATACATACATTATCTATCCGGAAAATTGCGAGCGTGCGGCCAACTGAGCCAACCTTCAAGGTCTTCTGCCTGAGGTTGGGTGCGTCGGCGAGCAACGAGGTTGGTAACACGACAGAAAATGAGGGGGTTGACTTAGAGATCATCGCTTAACCCTTTGCAACACCCATAGGCGTTAGCCTTGCTACTTTCTTAGCTATCCCTGCTTGATGAGATACTTCCGCCACGCGGTCTATGTCCTTGTATGCCTGGGAGCATTCTTCAGCGATCACTGAAACCTTCGCCGCTCGAACGATGATTCCCTTAGTCTCGAGTTCCTTGCGGACATTCTCACCCCAAAACCGCTTGAGAGCCGCGGTTCGACTCATGTGGCGCCCAGCACCGTGGGCCGTTGAAGCAAAGGTCTCCTCCATCGCTTGCTCAGTTCCGACGAGGACATAGCTCGCGGTGCCCATGTCCCCCGGGATCAACACAGGCTGCCCAACGCTTCGGTACATCGTCGGTATATCTGGATGTCCTGGGCCGAACGCTCGTGTCGCCCCCTTTCTGTGAACACAAACTTTGCGCTGCTCACCATCGATCTTATGCTTTTCGAGCTTTGCGATGTTGTGGGCGACATCATACACGATGTGCAACCCTAAGCTCTCCGCATCCCTGCCGAGGACTTGCTCGAAGGATTGGCGAACCCAATGGACTATCATCTGGCGATTCGCCCAAGCGTAATTAGCTGCGCAGGCCATCGCGGCGAAGTAGGCTTGCCCCTCGGGTGAAGTCGTGGGCACGTTGACGAGCTCCCGATCGGGTAGCGCGATCTTATATTGGCTAACTGCTCGCTCCATCGTGCGCAGGTAGTCGGAGCAGACTTGGTGTCCTAAACCACGGGAACCCGTGTGGATCATCACCGTTACCTGTCCCTCGTGAGTGAGACCAAATGCGTGTGCCACCTCTGTATCAAAAATTTTGTCCACGACCTGAATCTCAAGGAAGTGGTTACCAGACCCTAGGCTGCCTAGTTGTGGGAGGCCACGTTGCTTTGCTTGAGGGCTGACTCGCTTTGCATCCGCCCCCGCGAGGCATCCGCCCTCCTCGAGGCGCTCAAGATCTTCTCGCCAGCCGAATCCATTTTCGACCCCCCAACGCGCGCCATTCTCGAGTACTTGGTCGAGCTGGGCTTGAGTGACCTTGATCTTTCCCACGCTCCCGAGGCCTGAGGGTACGTTGCGGAAGAACGCCTCCACGAGCTCGCGGAGTTTTGGGCCGACATCTTTTTTGTCGAGATCCGTCCGCAGCAGCCGCACGCCACAGTTGATGTCGTAGCCTACCCCGCCAGGGCTTATGACGCCTGTTTCAGCGTCGGTCGCAGCAACTCCGCCGATCGGGAATCCGTAAC
>CAZWMM010000011.1:0-9518 GCA_964634985.1 Hadarchaeota archaeon (SeqCode) | reverse complement strand
CTTGCCCGTGCTTATCCCTACCTCGGCCCCCAATCCATAGCGGTAGCCATCGCTGAACCGGGTCGAAGCGTTGAGCATCACGCTCGAGGAGTCGACACCCATCAGGAACTTCAGCGCAGTTTCTCCGTCTCGGGTGATCACAGCATCGGTGTGCTTTGACCCATAGGTGTTGACGTGCCCGATCGCCTCCTCGACGCTTTTCACTATTTTTATCGATATGATCAAGTCGAGGTACTCCGTCTGCCAATCCTTTTCGGTCGCCCGCTTGATGCCGGGAAGAATTCTTCGTGTTTGATCACACCCGCGGATTTCAACCCCTGCGCCCTGGTACCGACCAGCCATGCGAGGCAGGAAGCGCTTAGCTATGTCGCGGTGCACGAGCAGGGTCTCGACCGCGTTGCACACAGCTGGGTACTGGACTTTCGCATCGTAGCACACGTTGAGCGCTTGCTCTAGGTCGGCATGCTCATCGACGTAGATGTGACATACTCCCTCCGCATGGCCGAGCACAGGGATGCGCGTGTTCGCTTGGATGTACTTCACGAACTGCTTATTCCCCCTGGGCACGAGCAGGTCGATATGCTCATCAAGCCCGAGCAGCGCCCGCACATCTCTCCTCGCCTCGATGAGTTGGATCCACCCGCCGGGGATCCCAGCACTCTCGGTAGCCTTTCGGATTACTCCGAAGAACGCCTGGTTAGAATATTTTGTCTCCCTGCCTCCCTTGAGGATCACGGCATTCCCAGATTTGAGGCACAACGCAGATATCTGGGGAAGCACGTCCGGCCGAGCCTCGAATATCGCCCCGATAACCCCGATAGGGCACGAGATCTTGTAAAGCTCTAACCCGCGATCGAGCTCCACGGCGTAAAGTGTCCGTCCGATTGGGTCATCTAGCCCCGCAACACCCTCGAGCATCTTCACGATGTCGCGTAGCTTGTCGTCGCTGAGCTTTAACCTCTGGATGAATGCTTTTGAAAGTTTCCCTTTGGCTTGCAGGCGCTCTGCCCACTCGAGGTCCTTCTCATTCGCCTCGAGCAGCAACTTCCGATTTTTCGATATCGCAGAAGCCGCCTTCAGGAGTGCAACGTTCCTGACCTCACGCGGGACGTTTGCGAGCTTCAGCGCCGCCCCACGGGCTGCTTTGACCTTTAAAAGCACATCCTTCATTTTCTCTTCCCTGGCAGAAATATCGTCCCCAGCTTCTCACCTGCTATCACCCGCTCGAGCACGTTTGGCTCCCCACCGTTAGCTATCACCACAGGGATCCCAGCCCTCGACGCAACTTTCGCGGCCTGAACTTTGGTGAGCATCCCCCCAAACCCGCGGGGCGAGGCCCTACCCGCTAATCTCTCCACCTCAGGCGTGACCCGTTCGACCGTCTGGATCAGCCTCGCCCGCTTATTATTACCGGGGTGGCCCGTGTAGAGTCCATTCACATCCGAAAGCATGATGAGGAGGTTAGCGCGGGCCCCGACCGCGACGAAGGCGGAGAGGGTATCGTTGTCCCCGAGCCTGATCTCCTCGACCTCGACGCTGTCATTTTCGTTCACGATGGGGATTGCGCCCCACTCAAGCAAGGTTGTTAGGGTGTTCTTGAGGTTTCGATAACGCATGGAATCCGTGAAGTCCTCGCGAGTCAGGAGCATCTGGGCAACTGGTTGTTTGCGTTCGCCGAAGTATTTTGAGTAAATTTGCATCAGGATTCCCTGTCCGACAGATGCGGCTGCTTGTAACTGGGGCATTCGCTCTGGTCGGTGCCCCAAGTTGAGATGCCCGATGCCCGCACCTATCGCGCCAGATGAGACGATAATGACTTCCTTCCCCCTCCTTCGCAGCTTCATCGTTTCTTCGACGAACTTCCTGATCTTGCGAGAATCGATCCTAGATTGCTCATTAGTGAGGTTGCTGGTGCCTATCTTGACCACGATCCTCTTCGCTCGAGAGAGCCTTCGCCTTAAATTTATCGCTGTTTTCATTTATTCACCTTCATAATTGCGGGAGCCTCTCGAGTTGAGCTAGGACGTGAGCCCGGATCTCGTCAACCGATGGGAGTTTCGCCACGATTTTTCCCTTCTCGAGCATGGGTATTAAAATAGGAGAGCTCTTGCCCCCGCAGCTCGGGCATTTGGGCTTAGGCTTCTGAGCAGGCAGAACGACATCGGTCATGCAGTTGGGGCACCTCCAAACGTGCTTTCGTCCGCCCAGCTTCCCGCGTTTCGCGACCGGCTTCCCCTCCAGCTCCACTATGTCCATGGCGAAGTCAATCGTAGGGGCGTTGCTAAGGGAAGTTCCAACCCCAAACCCATCCGCGCCAGCATCCGCGAGTTCCTTTATGTTATCATCATCGATTCCACCCGAGACCATTATCTTTACTTGCTCGTAGCTACGGGCGTCCAGCTCCCATCTGATCTCGCGGACGATCTCTGAAAAATTGCCTTTCCTCGAGCTAGGGGTATCTAGCCTCACGCCATACAGCCGCTTGCCCAAGGTCTCGGCCGCCATTATCGATTCGGCCTTCTCGTCGAAATACGTGTCGACGAGGGCTATCCTGGGAACCCCGGGCGGCATTACCTCGTCGAAGGCCCGCCACGCTTTGACTTGGTCTCCAAAGGCGATTATCATCGAATGGGGCATCGTTCCCATCGGTTCCTTGCCTATCGCCTTCGCCCCAGCCAAGCTCGAGACCCCGTCGAAGCCACCTATGTAAGAAGCGCGGTCGAGCATCGGCGAAAGCGCTGGATGTGCGCGCCTTATTCCAAATGCAATGAGCGGCTTGTCGCCGACGATCTTCCTCAGCCTTGCTGCCATCGTCGCCACACCTGACGCCTGGCAAATAAGGCCGAGCAGAGGTGTCTCGAGCTCGCAGAATTCACCGTAGGGCCCTTCGATGACGATGATCGGAACCCTCATTCCGCGATTGTCGTTTGGGTGAAACACGCTTCCCTCTGGCATGGTGTAGACATCAATGGAACGTCCCTCGAAAAGCTTTGCCACCTCATCGATTCCACAGAGCACGCCCCACGGCCAATCGCGAGGCAAATTGTTGCACGTCACTTCAGCAACGACCATGGTCTTGTCCAGCTTTTTCGCCTTTAGAACCTGCCTAGTTCTTGCGAAATATATGTCCGTAGTTTGCCCACTCTTAATTTCTTCATCAGAAGCTACGTGAAACATCCTTATTTCAACCCCTCATGAGTGAGAGCACGTATGGGGATACCTTTTCTGATACTTTAGCTTCGCTGCTAAAATGCATTGCTCAACCCCTTTTTGTATCGCTTTTTTTAGTTTCAATATTTTGTCTTCGGCTTGAGACCATTTTTTAACATCCGCAAGTTCCAGCATCAACTTCCTCTTTCGAAGCTTTTCGCTATGTCTTATCGGGAGTGATTGAATCAGCTTCAAAACCTCATTCTTCTTATTAAGCTTCAGTGACCAGAGGTGATTCCTGAGTTCAGAGGCGATAAGCGAAGAGGTGATTTTCTCCCCTTTTAGTTTTTCGAGACGAAGTAACGGATGGTATCCCATACTCACCATTCTTTCTGCGGCCTGAGAGAGGATGCCAGAGTCCTCAGAGCCGATAAAGTAAGTTAACCTAACTGTTTCTCTATCACGATTGATCATGAGGTTGCCTTCTGCATCGGTATACCCGGCAAGAAACGCAAGGAAACACTCTTCCATTTCAAGCGCTTCTTGCGGAATCGTTTGAGTTCTCTCAAGCAAGAATTCGAAGGATCTATCGAGATATACGTAAACATGCCATTCGTACACTTGGATTTTAGGTATGAAAACTGGGTACGCGCCAACATGCCCATATTTGTCGAAAACTTCGTGAACGAGTTCGATCATCGCCGGGTGCGTAGTAGACACGCTAACCATTATTTGCCGATAATGCCTCTTAACGCTCAGGTCACCTGCTCTCAATCCCCGTAAGTAGTTCTTCTCCGTGGAATCTCCGCTGAATAATGTTTTTGGATATCTAACAGGATATTTAGGTTCTCTAAGCGCTATTCCGTATCCTTTCATCCACCGATATATCGTTGAATGACTTTTTTCTAGCTCTTTTCCAATCTCTCGTAATGAAAGCCCCTTCTGCCAATACAGTGATCGCAATCTCTCACTCAAACCAGCACACATTTTCATCACGGTTGAGGAATCCATTTTGGTTGCTGCGTTTAGATCGCCCTTTTAATTCAAATGAATTTCGGGGAGAGGTCGGCGAAAGTATTCAACCATTCCTCTGAGAGCAGCAGAACCATGGAAGACTTGAGATGCGGAGCATGTTTATCCAGACTCACTGCCTCGGATTCTCTATTTTAAGCTCCTTCTCTCCACTCCTTGATCAAGTCTGAGGAGCGGGTAATTTTTGCCCCATAAATTTTCTTAATGTAATCCAGAGCCCGTCGATGGGTCACCTCATCGACCGATGCAGTGCAGTCTTCTGGAACCGTGACTCTGTAGCCTCGAAAGAAGGCATCAGCCGCAGTGTGCTGGATGCAGATATCGGTAACTACGCCAGTGAGCACAAGCTCGTTTACACGAAGCTCGCAGATAGTTTTATCCAGTTTCGTGCCAAAGAAAGCGCTGTAGGTTCGCTTCTCAAGAGTCTTGTCTTGTTTTACGGGTTTCAGCTCTTCCACCACCTTTGCCCCTTCGCTCCCCTTAAGCGCATGGGGGCCCCAAAGCTTGAGTTCATGATCTTTGGGGTCATGAGCATCACAGATGTAGATCACTTGTATTCCTTTGGATCTAGCGAAATCCACCAACCGCTTGATGTTTGGGACAATTTTTATAGCTTGTTTGAACCCGAGCTTTCCCGTTACGAAATCGTTGATCATGTCAATAATCAAGATCGCTACTTTCAAATCATCACCACCAAAATTTGATCCGATGATTAAAAATACCTCAGCCACGCACCGCGATGCAAAAAACGTCCTCGCTGTCCTCGATCTCTCCGCTCTCGAGTAGCTTCAACCCGGCTGACCTCACCCACTCTTCAAGTTTCGGTCGATCGCACTTATGCTTGAGGACCGTGACGATGACTTTTCCCCCAGGGCGCAAGACCCTCGCCATTTCTTTCAAGGTCGTTTTGGGATCAGGCATGTTTTGGAGTAAAGTCACAGAGACAACAGTATCGAAGCAACTCTCGCGGAAAGGTAGATGGTCGGCATCGGCACACGCGAGGGAAAAGTCGCGCACCCGTCCCTTAGCAACTTTCAACATCCCTTGCGAGGAATCTACACCCACTGCGAGTTTACATCTCTTTGCGAGCTCACCTAGCAACATTCCAGTGCCGCACCCAATGTCGAGGATCCTATCCGATTTGGAAACGTTTTTCAATACAAGTTGGTATTTTTTTCCCTGAATCTCCTCGTAACGTTTATCGTATCTTTCGGCTGTCTCATCATAGAGTCGCCTCAGTTCGATCTTTCGCGTGAGCATGCAATCCAAGTGATTTTTATTGCAATATCCTAAAACTTAAGCGGGTTTCGCTTTGAAGGTACGCATCGATAAATTGAGGAAGGAGCTAACTGCGAGGGGACTCGATGCTTTCATAGCGATCCAAAACGCTCGATATCTTTCCGGCACCCCTGCGGCGACAGCGGTCATCATTTCGGATAAAGAAGCCGCGTTGTTCTGTACTCTTATGGAGCTAGAGCGAGCTAGGCGAGAGAGTACCATCCGCAATATACTGGCTTATGCTTCGACGAGGGTTCCTCTACAGCGGGGGGAGCGCGTCCGATTTCAGGATTTTTGGCAGCTCATCGCCGATTATCTGCAGGAGATCGACGCACATGCTATTGCCTTCGACGGTATCAATTCCAGAAACCTGAGGAGATTGCGGCGTTCCTATACTGCTAACTATCGCGAGTTACCAGAGCTAGTACTCGAGCTCCGAAGGATCAAATCCAAACGGGAGATAGCGTGGTTGCGAAAGTCCGCGACACTCGCGATGAAAGGTATACATCGCGCTGTAGAGTTCATTGAAGCCGGACGAACCGAGTTGGAAATAGCGGCTGAAGTCGAGTACGCGATGCGCAAAGCTGGCTCTGAGTGTACACCTTTTCCAACGATCGTCGCTTCAGGCAGGAATTCTTGGTTGCCCCATGCGATTGCGACACGAAAGCGGTTGCGGAGGGGTGAGCTCGTCGTCGTTGACTTGGGGGCCACTTACAATGGATACGCTTCGGACATGACTCGCACATTTGCCCTTGAGCCCACCCGCAAACAACTTAGAGTGCTCGAGACCGTCAAACGTGCACAGCTCGCTGCCGTCAAACGCGTTCGGGAGGGAGCCCAGGCTGCAGGAGTTGATAAGGTGGCCCGTGGAGTGATCTCCCACGCTGGATACGCGAGGTTCTTCACGCACGGCACCGGACATGGTGTTGGGCTTGATGTTCATGAGTCACCTAGTTTGGCGCCAAATTCCAAAGATGTGTTGCACAGAGGTATGGTAGTGACCATTGAACCTGGTATCTACGTACCAAAAGTTGGAGGCGCACGTTGGGAGGATATGGTCTTGGTGGCAAAAGGGGGATGCAAGTTACTCACAACATGATTTAATAAGGTATCCTCAAGTATACTTGAGTATATGGAAGAAATCACCACGATCAAGCTCTCAAAGCGTACAAAAAAAGAACTAAACAGGTTCAAAGTACACCCCCGTGAGCCTTATGAGGACGTAATCAAGAAACTGATTGCTGAGAGAGAAAAGCATGCAAAAAAACTATAAGTTGAGTAAGGTGGGGGTGATCCAATGAAAACTTTGGCAGATGAGCTGTTCAAGGAGTTTAGGGAGCACAGCGTGAGCGAGTTCTTCAGAAGAAACGCGGCCATGTTGGGTTATACAGGGAAGATCCGTTCGCTCACCACCGTGATTCACGAGGGAGTCACCAATTCAATTGACTCAGCAGAGGATGTAGGTGTGTTGCCCAATGTTTTCGTCGCGATCAAGCGCGTCAATAATGAGCCGGAGCACTTTAGGGTGGTGATCGAGGACAACGCTTCGGGCATCCCGGAGGAGTTCATCCCCAACGTTTTTGGCAAGATGCTCGCGGGTACAAGACTACATCGCAATATGCAAAGTCGTGGGCAACAGGGGATAGGCGTCAGTGGATCCATAATGTATTCACAGATCACAAGCGGTAAACCCGCCATGGTTGTTACCTCCACCAGCAACGGTGAGATCATACGTAAGGATGTGATGATCGATGTCGATCGAAACGAGGGAAAGATCATCGATGAAGAGAAGCTTAAGGGCAAATGGCGCGGCACTAGGTTGGAGCTCGAGGTCAAGGATGTCGCCTACATGCGCTCCCGGTACGGTCCTTTCAACTACCTTCGGATGACCGCGATCGCAAACCCTCACGTACAGATAACATTCATCGAGCCAGATGGTACTCTCACCGTTTTTGAGCGCGCCACCGAAGAGGTGCCAGATCGACCTAAGTCAATGCCCCTGCACCCCTGGGGAATAATATCCGACGACTTGCTCGTACTCTCAAAGCATACGAAGAGCAAAAACGTTGGAAGTTTCCTCGTGACCGAACTTTCGCGCGTGACGAAACGCAAGGTTGAGGAGGTGAAAAAGCTTTCGGGCATAGATATGAAAAAGAAACCTCATGAGCTCACATGGGAAGATGCAGAACGGATAATTTCAGCTTTCAAGCAAATCAAGTTCATGGCCCCGTCGTCCGCTGGTCTTCGTCCGATAGGGGCCTCAAATATCGATGGCGGGATGCGCCAGATCTTGAATCCAGAATTCGTTCACGCTGTGACTCGCTCTCCCAAGGTCTACCGCGGGGGTTTGCCCTTCATCATCGAGGCGGGCGTAGCTTACGGAGGGGGCGCAGGCAAAGCCGTGGAAAGTAAAGAAGGCGAAGAGACAGAAAGTGAGGCCGGGATGGAGATCATCCGATTTGCGAACCGCGCCCCCTTGATTTTCGACCAAGGGGGGTGTGCGATAACCGCTGCCGTGCGGAGCATAAATTGGCGCCGGTACGGGGTAGACACCTCAATCGCGCCGCTCACGCTTTTTGTCAACGTGAGCTCGGCCTATGTGCCCTACACCTCGGCGGGCAAGCAATCAATCGCCGAAGTTACTGAGATATTCGAGGAAATTCGTACCACGGTCATGGAAGCGGCAAGGGAGCTTCGGCGTTTTCTTCACCGCAAGATTCGCATCAAAGAGAGGGAGGAGCGGGCCGGGGTATTCGAGCAATATCTGCCTGTGATCGCCCGAAAAGCAGCGAGCTTGGCGGGCGCAAGGGAGCCTGATATTAAACCCCTCCTCAAAAAAATAACGGGTGTCGAGGGTGCCGAAAAGAGCTAAGGTGGGAGAGAGGGCGCATAAGGGTAAAGCCAGGGGGAAGCTAGCTGGTCTGGGCGGCGACGTGATCAAGGATATCCAGCATGCTCAACCTCCGAAGTTGAAGATACCATCGCGGAGTACTTCGAACATCATTTACGATGAGGCGAACCGATATTTCGTGCTCGGCCCACGGTACGGCGTTCGCTCGGCTGGGAGCTTGAAGCAAGTGAAGAAGTTCGCACAATTGATGTGTGCAGCAGATTTCGCCAAGGATCTCATCACGAGCGGAAAGTTCGCGACCCTCAGGGAGATGTACTACACTGCCGAGGGCTGGGATGCTGGGCCGTTCCACGAGCAAAGTGAATCTGATATCATCCTCGAAGATCTTGAGGCCACGTTCGGGCTCAAGCGTGAGGACTTGGGCCTGACGCCCGAAGAGGATGGGGCAGCGGTCTATGGAAAGCTCGTCGTGAACGAGGACGGCGTGGTGATAGACGCCACGAAATCCGGACGAGCAGGTTATACTATCCCGCCGACCATAGACGATGTGGAGTTCGTCAAGTGCAAAGCTAAGCGGGTGATAGCGATCGAGACCATGGGCATGTACCATCGTTTCGTGCAAGAGCAGGCCTGGAAGAAATTCGATGCGTTGGTTGTGGGTCTAAAAGGGCAGGCTGCTAGGGCGACTCGACGCTTTTTGAAGAGGGCGCATGATGAGCTTGGACTCCCCGTTTACTTGTTCACCGATGGCGACCCCTTCGGCTTTCACATTGCGATGGTGGTGATTTCCGGGAGCGCAAAACTCGCGTACATCAACCACGAGCTGGCTGTACCCGATGCGCAGTTCTTGGGCGTTACGGCTAGTGATATCGTGGATTATAAATTACCAACAGACAAGCTGCGGGAGCTCGATGTCACCCGCCTCAAGCAACTCCAGAAGGATCCCCGTTACAACACCGAGTTCTGGCAATCGGAGATCAAGCGCATGCTGGAGCTGGGGAAGAAGGCCGAGCAGCAAGCCTTCTCGAAGTACGGTTTGAGCTATGTGGTCAAGGAGTACCTGCCGGCGAAGCTTGGATTGAAGAGTTAGTCCCGATCGCTTTTACACGATCTGAAGGACGACCAATCGAAGCTCAAGGAAGTCGAAAAACATGAAATTCTTGGCGAGTAAATCGAGTAATGGTAAATCGGATTAATAATACATGAG
>CAZWMM010000010.1:0-9679 GCA_964634985.1 Hadarchaeota archaeon (SeqCode) | reverse complement strand
CTTGGGAGCTTTTTCAACCACCAGTTTCAAACTGGTGGAATTCTCATCTTTAAATACAGCACTGGCTCGGTGCTGTTCAAATAAGGCTTTAACTTTTTGTTTTGTAATCTACGCTTGGCGTTTCTTAACCCCTTGGCTTTAGTGCACTTTTATGGCCATGGCTAGGTGGCTCCAGTTTTGTGGGTCAATCGCTGGCGTCGGTTGATGAATAGCCAATTTTTCAACTTTGCTCTTCTGCCCCAAACAGTCGACAAACCTAGCGAGATGTTAGATCTTGATATCCCCGAGCACGAATGCTCGCTTTTCATTATGCTAAAACAACACTATTTATATATGATTATCGTATTAATGTAATAGATAGGATGGAACTTGGCAAAGTCAGAGCGTTGAAGCTGCTGGTGAGAGGCACCCTCACCGTCCGGGAGCTAGCATCGAGCATGGGGCTAAGCTACCCTAGGACAGCCGCGATTGCGAGGGAACTTTTAGAAGAGGGGTACTGCGAGAAGGCTGGGGGGCGGGTGGTCATAGCCCCCAACGCCAAGGGGAGCTTGTTGAAGGGGCTCGCAGACAGGTACGACCTCGAAACGCTTTTGGGACTCTCGAGCGAGAGGATGTTGCTCGCCCTCTTGAAGCCCTTGAGCTTGGAGGAACTCCAGCGAAAAACCGGGCTCGCCCAATCCACTACTTACCAGACCCTGAAGCGGCTCATGGCATTGGGAGTGGTGCGCAAGCTCGACGGCATTTACGCGCTGACCGAAGACTCAGACATGAAGGCATTCCTGGGACTGCTGGAGCGCGAGCTAGAGGCCGCGGGGCTCGAGCCCTATGCGATTTTGATCCGGTCGAATGGATTCAAGCTCAAGAAGGTTCCGGCCGGCAAGCAGGGGCAGGGGAGCTTGACGGCATTCTCGTTGTTCGGGCGGTACGGGGTCGAGTACACCTCCCCCCACGATTACTACTTCGAGCCCATAAGAGAGATCTCGATCGAAGAGGTCCTCGTGCACGCGTTGGCAGCTTCCGAGGGCAAAGCTGAAGGCACCATGTGCGCCGTGTTTTACTTGAAGAACCTCGACAAGATAGACCCGGCGAAGGTCAAACTGCTGGCGAGGAAATTTGGGGTAGCCTCGCTGTGGGTGGACCTCCAGAACTATATCAAAGGGCTGCAAGTGCTCAACGTCGAGGCCTTCCTGCCTTGGGATGAATTCGCCGATAAAGCGAACCTTTACGGTGTTCCGGTTTCTCCCCCCCCGGAGGCGGAGAAGGGGATCAAAGTGCTTCGGGAGCTGGGCGAAAAGCTTAGCGCAACCGTTCACGCATACTTGTTCGGCGGCGCGAATTTGCTCTTGCGCGGGTTAAAGAAGGCGACGAAAGACTTGGATGTGGTCTTGGAGGACGAGGAGGACTTCTCGAAATTGCGCGGTGTCTTGCTCGCCTCAGGTTTTAGGCCGCTTAGTGAAGAGGAGTTCACGCCGAGCGATCGGAAGATCAACCCCAGCGGCATATACGTCGCCGAGGGGTTGCCGAGGTTCGACTTGTTCACCAAAGTCATCTGCAACGCCCTCTTCCTGACCGATGAGATGAAAAGTCGGGCTGAAACGATGGCGTTCGGGAATCTGGTCTTGCACCTCCTGAGCCTCGAGGATGTGTTCCTGCTGAAGTCGATCACCGAAAGAGAAGGCGACCTGGAGGACATGGCGACGATCGTCAGGCGCGGCGGGGGCCTTAGATGGGACGAAATCTTGAAGACTTACCTAACGGAAGAGGAGGTGATCAAAAAACACTTCTGCCTTACGGTGCTCGACAACATCGAACTCCTGCAACGAAGGGAGGGCATCGACGTTCCGCTTCATGGGTTGCTGAGGCACTGCATCGATGTCGGTATCCTACAGGCGCTCGCCTATGGCAGAACGAATGTCAAAGGGATCCGCGATTTGATCGATTTCCCCGAGCACGCGATCAGAAATAGGGTGGAAAAGCTCGCTAAGGAAGGGAAGATCTTGAAGGGCAAAAGGGGGTGGCGCCTCGTTTTAACACTCACGAACCGTGGCAAGGCTTGGTTGTTTCAATCGTGAATTCTCTTGTCAGCGGTCGATGCCGCATTATGGCTTTGAGCCGAGTGTGAGGGACGCCCCAATCTAATCATAGCGGTCAAAGCCGCAGGAATTTGGAGGGTTCCCCTTCTATTTTTGAAAAAAAGATGAGCCGAAATGGGTGGTGTTGACGCTCCTGTGGGCTTGCAGATAAGTATATAGGTAAGTAGTATATAGATAGATAAAGGAGAGAAAATGGAGCAAGCCTTGATAAAGTGTCAGAGATGCGGGTATCAGTGGCGCACCAAGTCCAAGAGGCCCTATGTTTCCTGCCCATATTGCTTGACCAAGGTCAAGAACCCGGAGGGAAGAATTCCAGCGCAAACGTCTATCGAAGAAATAAAGAGCAAAATAGCACCGATACTCAAACGGTGCGGTGTCAAAAAAGCCGGAATTTTTGGTTCGACGGTAAGGGGCGAAGCCAAAGGGGGAAGCGATGTGGATATTCTCGTGGAGATTGAACGTGAGGACATGAGCTTGCTCGATTTCGTGAGGCTGGAGCTGGAGCTCGAAGAGGCCATCGGAAGAAAAGTTGACTTGGGGGAATACCATACGATCAAAGCCCCCGTGAAGGAGCGAATACTCGGCGAGGAAGTAAGAATCTATGAAGGCTAATCCTATGAAGAGGGATACGAGCCTCTACATCCGTGACCTCTGGGATAGCATCCTTGCGATAGAAGAATACACGCGTGGACTTACAGAGGAGGGATTCTGCTCCAATCGCTTGGTCCAAGACGGGGTTATAAGAAGGATAGAAATCATCGGCGAAGCTGTCAAGAACTTGGACGAGAAGTTCAGAGCCAACTACCCGGACATCCCTTGGAAGGAAATGGCCCGCATGCGGGACAAAATAGCCCATGAGTATTTCGGAGTGGATCTTAAGAGGGTCTGGGAAGTGGTGAAGAGGGACCTGCCAGAATTGAAGCTGAAGTTAAAACCCATGCTTCAATAATAGTGAACCATCACTTCTCGGGACCATTGCTTTGAAAAGGAGTCCTGGCTCGTATGATAACGTGCTTTACGCCCTGAATTTTCTGTTGGATAAATATAACAGTAAAGTTTATAAGTGGCTTCTGTTAGAAATATACAACATGACATCGAAGGATAGGCATCTAGGACTGCTCAAGGAATTTGAACGTGGTGCAAGGCGGCACTTCGAAGAAGGGGAATTTATCTCGAGTGCGGTCGATGCGTTTGATGCTGCGATTCAAGCGATCGAGGCGCTGCTCGCGACGGTAAATTTACACCCCCGCGTCCACGCCCAGCGCGAAGCGTTCATGGGTTCTTCCGGTTTATTCCCGCAGGCGATCATCGAACTCCACGATAAAATCTACCGGCTCGCCGACCGCCAGCTGAGGTACGGTGAGGTGCGCGATGGAGAGCGTGCGAGAGAGGCTCTGAAGTGGATGGAGCAGATCATAGCCTATTGCGTTGGGAGGCTGAGCGAGTGATTGAGGAGATACCACAGGAGATGTTTCGAGGCCCGCTGAAGGAGTTCGCCGAGAAGGCAGCTGGGATCACGGACGCGATTCTCAAGATGGTTGTATACGGCTCGGTCGCGCGCGGAGAAGCCGACAGCAGATCCGACATCGACGTGTTCATGCTGCTTTGCAGGCCGCTTGATGCTGATGTCGAGGATGAGCTTCTTGGGCTCGCGAGAAGCATTTCAGAAAAGAACTTTTACCGGAAAGGGGAATGGAACAAAATCAACTTGGTGTTGTGCAGCCCCAAGGAGATCCAAAACTTCGATAGCTCGACGTTGATGGCGATGCTGGGGGGCATCCGTTTGTACTCCAAATTCGAGCCTTTAGTAATCCAGCCCCTCCTGCCCGCAGTCCTCTTCCACCTTGACCTGAAGGGGATGGATGAAGCGAAAAAAAAGCGGATGGATGCAGCTCTCCGAGGTTGGACTTCTAGCTACACGAGCGAAAAGGGAAGGATTAAAAAGAAGTACAGAGGTTTGTTGGAGCGATACGCGGCCAGCCGCCTCGCCCGGGATGCGTATTTAGTTTCGAGTAATCATGCTCACATCTTTTCGGATTTTTTCTCTGGATTTGGAATAAAGCCCGCCGAAGTGCGGGTTTGGCTCGAGCCTAGCTGGAGAAGTCTCATCGAAATCACACGAATACCATCGAAAAAGGGAATCAAGCTTTCTGATACCGTGGGTTCTAAAACGATATCTTAATCTTAATTTGACACTCTCCACAAACGAATTCAAGGAATTCTGGAAGCTTCACACCTGAACCATCGAGTGGTGGGTTTTCGGGGGCACCGTGCCCGTGAGGTCCAGATCGCTGTAGATTGGGGCATATGGATTCCAGTAATTCTGTCGCTGGGTGGTGATATTCCAATCCAAAATATCGGAGAATCGCCTTCGTGGCGAGCTCGAGCTTCTTGGAACCTCCCGACGCAGATTGGGTAATTCCCACCGTGAGTGACAACCCCCCGGAGATGTACTACCTCGTGAACCGGCTTCTTAGATAACGTCACGTAACGTCACGTAACGCTATGCTTAAATACCCTGATGGAAACATTGTGTCAATGATAAGTCGATTCCTAAAAGAAGGGGAGTCCCAAACCCTTGAGTTCAAGAAAACACTAGCGGAGACAAGGGAAATAGTTGAGACCATATGCGCGCTCGCGAACGCTAAAGGCGGCACAGTTTTTATTGGCGTTGATGACTCGGGAAACGTGCTGGGTGTCGACCTGGGGAGGAGATCGATCGAGGAGATCGCTCTAGAGGTAGCGAGAAGCACGGACCCCAAAATCTTTCCCGAGGTAGCGATTCAAGAGGTCAAAGAAAAAAAGGTGATCGTGATAAAGGTTTCGGAGAGGGCGGACAAACCGGTTTTTGCTTTTGGCACGGCCTACAAAAGGGTTGGCAAGGTAAATTTGAAAATGGACAGAGAGGAAATACTGAAGTCGTTGAAGGAAGCTCATGAGTTGAGATATGAGGATACCGCGATATGCGCTTTCGATGATCTTGAGGTTGAAAAAATCCAAGAGTTTGTTCAGAAAGCGAAGGAGATCAGAAGATCAGCCCTATCCGAAGATCCTAAAGTGATACTTCAAAATTTAGGTCTAGCGAACGAAAAGGTGAGGGTTGCGGGATTGTTGAACTTCGGGAAAGATCCCCAGAAATTCTTGCCTTGGGCACACATCAAAATAGGGAAATTCGTTGGCGCGCGAATAGCGTTTGAAAAGGAGGTAAGGGGGGATATCGCGACTCAGATAGAAATGGCTTTCGTGGAAACGTTAGATCTCACGAAAAAGAAAATAGAGATAAAGGGGACGAAAAGAACGGAGGAGTTCGAGTACCCGCCGAAGGCTTTGAGAGAGATATTGGTCAATGCCATTTCTCACCGGGACTACTCCTCCGCTTCCCCCATCTACGTCAGGGTTTACGAGGATAGGCTGGAGGTGGAAAATCCAGGTGGGTTGATGGAGCTGGGGATAGAGGACCTCAAGAAGCCCCACAGGTCCGTGTTGAGAAATCCCAGAATAGGGGAAGTTCTCTACTACTTGGGGTACATAGAAAAATGGGGTGTTGGGACACTCATGGTTTTGGAGGAATGCATAAAAAACGGGAACGGGGAGCCTACCTTCGAAAGCGATGGCACTTTCAGGGCGATCCTGAGGTCGAAGTACTTCCTATCTAGAGGGGAGACAGAAGACAGGATTGTGGGGCGATTGAGGAAGAGACCTTTGACGAGGGGGGAGTTGGAGAAGTTGCTTGGGATCAAAGAGAGCACGGTTAGGAAATATCTGGGCATCCTCCAGTCCAAGGGTGTTGTTAGAAAAATTGGAAGGGGGAAAAAAGTCAAGTATGCTATCTCCTTTTAGTTCTGCGGAACGACTGTGACCTCCCCCCCTCTTTGAACGAAAAGATGGGCTTCCGGTTGCCCTTTGCACGCCATTGCTAGCAGAACTCCTGGGCACGGCCACTGTGCCATGTCGCTTCAGGATTTTCTAGGTTGGTGCGCTGTTAAAACTCAACGGGTTTAGACATCAGGGACGAAGAAAATAAGTTAGTGGTGAAAGCATCGGCCACGTATGCCATCGGGTAAACAATTACGATGATTTGTTTTCGTGAAGTGGGCACTCTTTTAACGCAATTTACCTTAATTACATTTGAGCAAATGGTCAAGATAGAGATCAACGAAAAAAAATTGAGCGTCCATAAAAATTCGACCCTTCTCGATGCGATAAACTCAGCCAAAGCACCTTATCGCAAGGATTGCAAAACGATCGCCATAAAAAAGGCTGAATTGATTTCGGAAGCCCCAAAGCATTTTTCGATAGAAACCACCAACGGAAAATCGTCCATCCGAATAACTGATTCCTTCCTCCCCCTCTGGCTGAAGCATTATCGGGATTTCCAAGGGGTTAAAATTGGGTGGACTACAAAAAATGTGGTTACATTTGGATCAATTGATCTCTCCCCTTCAAAGCTCAAGCCAACCAGAGAAAGGCTTGGGTACCATCGTGGAGATGTTTTCTTGAGTTTCGGGGGCTTCGACCCATCCCAAACCAATCTATGCTTCAGCAAATCGGACCACGAGGGAGTTTATGGGTCCCCGCAGGAGAACCGGGTGATTGGTAGGGTGGTCAGCGGTGGGCACATCTTCCCGGTATTGGGGAGGGACGATTCCATTTTAAGCATCCATCCATTGGCCGTGGAGCGAGAGGAGGTGTTAGCCCTGAGCCACGAGGAGATCGAGCAAAGGGTGGTGGAAGAAGGCATGCGAATTTTAACTCACGTTGAAGCGACACTCAGCCCAGAAGCACCCAACTGCGCCGAGCATTTCCTGGCCTCGGTTGGGGATGGCTTCTTCGAGGTAGACCATGCAAGCACTATGTTCATTTGTAGCGAGCGATGGGTGGGGATAGCCCCTCCGAAGGAAAACACGGTTTATAGGGCCAAGGGTGCGATCACGGTCAGGAATTCGGGCACGAGGGTGGGAGCTATCTACATCTACCGGAAAGACGCCCCGTTCACCCCCGCCCACAGCTTAGTTGGGAGAATAACTCAGGGGGTCGAGTTGGTGGAATAAGCGAACCCAGCAGATAAAATTTTGATGAAGACGATCCCTGAAAGATTCGTGGTGGTAGGGATGACTCAAAAGCAGGCCACAAAATATCTGTCTAAGCGAAAGGTCAGGCACGTACTAGTTAAGGGTAAAGCGGATAGTGCGATAATCATCGAGCAGCGCCCCAGGTTAACGATGGAGGTGAAGAAGCAGGGGTCTGCGGTGACTCTAGGAGTAAAACCAAAGCTGATCACCCGCGTAAACCTGTGGGATGAGGACTCCCCCCAAAGTGCCTTGCATTTCAGAAAGGTGGCAGACATGGTCCATTCGCCGATCGGCAAGCTTCAGGTGTTGGCGATCAACGAAGATATGCTAATCCTCTCCAGCTCCAAAGGTACGAGAACCATCAAATCCATACCTCCTGAAAAAATACCTTCTAAGGTGGTTGAGGGGGGAACGATCGGAGTCACCAATTCATTCAGAAAACTCACGGGAGTGATAGGGGTCAGGCTCAAGGCCGATGAGACCTATGGGCCTACCGGGGAGACGTTCGAAGCCACGAATTTGATCGGGAGGATAACCGAGGGGCTTGACCTGTTGAAAAATAGAAACGTTGGGGACACCATTTACCTCATGGAGGATAGATAAATGGAAACCGAATCTCGCATATTCGTGATTTCCCCAAGCTCGGACCTAACACCATCTGTACTCTACCGATTTCTAATCGGTCAAAAGCTTCCGTTGAAGATGAAAGAAACATGTTTCGGTCTGATCGTCGAGGGGGAGAGAGATTCGATAAAGGAGGCGATTCAAAAGATAAGGGAGCTTGATAGATATGATATCTTCTCCAAAGTTAGGGCTTACTCCCCAGGAGACCTACGAATTTGTCGAGCCAGCAGGGGCGGGGGACCGAGGCTCGGGTTTCACTTCATCGAATTCGAGTTGGAAATGCTCCCTTTGGTGGGGGCTTCCCTCCGATCGTTGGATGAAGGAAAACCCGTGGCCGTAAAAATTCCTGAAAAGAGAATGGTTCCCGTTCAAGTAATTAGAAAGCTGATCAGGAAGGCGAAAAGGCGATGAAGGTTTTCATATTCCCCCCAAATAGTTTGATCCTAGCAGATCTCGTGGAAAGATTCGGCCATGAACCCCTCGTGATCATGAGAGAGATCAGGAAATTAGTTATCAAGCCCGAAATCGATAGTCCACCCCTCAACGTGACCGAGAAGGAGCTCTTACAAGGGTTGAGATATGTGGCGGTCGAAGCACCATCGGGAGTCAGAGGGAGGATGGGAATCCTAGGACCTCTTATCGATCAGGCCGAAGCCGCCATCATCATAGAAAACGCAGATTTCGCTTTCGGTTGCTCAGGATGTGCCCGGACGAATATTTTAGTCAAACACCTGCTTGGAAGGAAGGGGATCCCCGTGCTGAAATTAGAATATCCATCAACCGTGGAAGAGGCTGAACTCATGGTGAAGAAAATGGCCGACTTCCTCAAGAATTTAAGTAAATAGTTCTGGGGGTTCCGAATGGTAAAAATCGCCCAAATATCTTGTGGAACTGAGTGGAGCGGCATTCAGGGGGTGCTGGAGAAAGCGGCCAAGGAGGTTGGGGCAGAGATCATCTTCCCAGAAATTGATTTGGAATCCATCCGGAAATCGGCTGAGGAATTGGGATTGGATGTTGAAAGCCCAAACCTAAAATTGATGGCTGCAAGAGCGAAATCGATCGTTGATGGCACCTCAGCCGACGCCATTTTCCTCATCTCTTGTTTTAGATGCTCCGAGGGGGTTATCGCCAGACATGCGCTGAGAAAATACCTGCAGCAAAACACCGATTTGCCCTTGGTCATGTACTCTTTCACAGAAAAGCCGAAATTCGGGGAGCTCCTAACGAGATTCGAAGCTTTGGTCACCATAGTGGAGAGAAAAGCTCTCTTAGCCCGAGAGAAGCAGGAGGGGCTAACCATCGGGATCGACTCGGGCTCATCGATGACCAAAGCGGTGGTGATGAAGGATAACGAAGTGATCGGGGCTAGTTGGACCCCTACAACCACCATAATGGAATCAGCCGAAAAAGTGAAGCAAGAGGCCTTGAAAAAAGCTGGGATCCCTGCAAGTAAAGTCCGCGGAATTGGGGTCACGGGTTATGGCAGACATTTACTGAGGGAGAAGATCAATCCTGAGTTAGTCCAAGAAGAATTGACGGTGGTTTCGAAAGGCGCGGCCTTCATGGCGGACAAGCAGAGAGGGGAGGCCACCATAATAGACGTGGGGGGGTTGGACAACAAGGTGATGACTCTCCTAAATGGAATCCCGGATAACTTCACCATGGGGGGCATATGCGCTGGGGCTTCAGGTAGATTTTTGGAGCTAGCCGCATCTAGGCTGGGTATGGATGTTGCGAAGTTGGGGAAGCTAGCTCTGAAGGGAAAACACGAAAAAATCAGGATGGATAGCTTTTGCTCCATTTTCGGTATCCAAGATCTCGTATCAGCTCTAGCCGGTGGAAGCTCAAAAGAAGATGTCGCTGCCGCTGCTTGCAACAGCGTGGCCCAGC
>CAZWMM010000009.1:0-9928 GCA_964634985.1 Hadarchaeota archaeon (SeqCode) | reverse complement strand
GAGCGACCGACAGCTTCACCGGGACCTGCCAGCGGCGCAGCAGGCCCCTCCAACCCCAGCCCGCCCCCAGGCCAAATGCCAGGGCGATAACGGTCAGGAACCAGTAGAAGGAGAACCCGAGGTGCTCGCGCTGTGGCAAGCGAATGAAATCTGAAGGTAGGGGCAAGGGATATTCGTGCAAACGATGCAAGATTAGAGTGCTGGCCAGCGCGACAAAAATCGTTGAGGTGCGGAGGAAGATCGATCCCGGAGCATTTGAGGTGCCACCCCGTGCCCGGAGGCACTTAGTTAAACCCCTCATCCGAGTCGCTTACCCGAGAAGGAAATACTAATGAAAGAGAAACGCGTCGAACACATCGGGCTCAGGCCCGAAATGCAAGTCGATGAGCTCGTGGAGGAGATGAGCAAATCGGGTGCATTCAGCGCTGGACGAGTTGCAAAAGCCGTCGAAATTTATCATGAGATGCTCAAAACCAGTTCGACGATTTTCATGGGCGTCGGAGGAGCCATGGTTCCTGGAGGTCTTCGTAGAGTTTTTGTTCAAACGATTAATGAAGGGCTCGTCGATGTCCTCGTCACCACGGGCGCAAATGTGGCCCACGACCTCATCGAGGCTTTCGGTGGCTACCACGCACGAGGTGAGTCTTTGGCTGACGATGTCAAGCTTCGCGAGCAAGGGCTGAGCCGCATCTTCGATGTTTATGTCCCCCAAAGTGTTTTCGAACTTTTCGAGGACCGAATCCAACCTATGTTCGCCGAGGTCACGAAGGAGGGGGCGCGGATGTCATCGGCCGAACTCCTCCGTAGGATCGGGTCACGCCTCGATGATGAAAATTCCTTTCTGAAGGCTGCTGTGACGAAAAATGTCCCCGTCTTCTGCCCGGCGATAGCTGACTCAATCCTCGGGCTTCAGGCGTGGCTTTACTCCCAGGAGCATGAACTCTGCATCGATTGCCTGCGCGATGTGCGAGAGATGGTGGAGCTAGCGAGCAACGCTACCAAACCGGGGGCGATTTTCCTAGGCGGGGGCGTGGCGAAGAACTTCATTTTCCAGAGCATGCTGCTCGCACCTAAGTCCTTCGAGTACGCGATTCAAATCACGATGGATCGCCCAGAGCACGGTGGGATGAGTGGTGCCGTGCTCGAAGAAGCAAAATCTTGGGGTAAACTCGCCCCAAACGCTAAAGCCGTATCGGTGATAGGCGATGCTACGATAATCTTTCCGATGGTGGTTGCCTCCGTGCTCAAGAGAAAAGTTAAAAATTTGTAAATATCGCCAGCTTTAGGATAGACTCGCATGAAGGTCATCGGCATCGATCTCGCCGGACGCACGACGAACCCAAGCGGCTTCGCCTTGCTCTCCAACCACAAAATCAAGACATGGTTGATTTACTCCAATGATGAAATGATCGAACTCTGCACGCGCGAGTACCCTTCGGTAGTTGCAATCGACGCGCCGCTTAGCCTACCAAAGCGCGGAAACCTGAGGAAAGCCGATGCCCTTTTGATCAAGCGGGGTTTTCGTGTGTTTCCACCAACTTTTGCCGGAATGCGATCGCTCACCGAGCGGGGGATACATCTCGCAAACGAACTCCGAGCAAAAAAAATCAAGGTAATAGAGATACATCCACGGACATCCGGCTTGCTCCTCTTCAAGACACCAAGCCGCGAAAGGTGGATGACTGAGCTCAGGGAGGGGGGATGGCAATTGGGAGAAAGCGCCACCGAACATGAGATCGACGCCACCATGGCCGCACTCACGGGTGCGCTTTACCTCGGCAAAAAAACTGAGGAGGTAGGCGCAGTCCATGAGGGGGTGATCATCGTCCCCCGGGGTGAGCTACGAACTCTCTAGCCCGAGCCAAGTTTTTCGAGATGCTTGAAACCCCAACTCCCAAAGTACTCGCGATTTTTTGGAGGGTCACTCGCTCGCTCGTTATCTCGGCAGCCAAGTAAATCACTATCGCTGCGAGCAAGAGGGGAGGCTTCGCCTGTTTAAACCCTTGGGGCAAGGCGTTGTTGAGCTTGTGAGCATGCTCAACTGCCCGCCTCGAAAGGCCCAGTTGCGGGGCAAACCTGTTGATGTAATCGTCCGCTGAAATTCGTGGTATTTTGATCCTGAGTTTCCCTGCCAAAAACTTCGTTAACTGGCGAAGGTTTCGCGCAGCATCGCGCTCTCCTAACCCCGATCGAACCACGAGTGCTCGGATCACCTCGCCCTCGGTGCGGGGAAGGGCCCGTGACCTGCAGGTGATGAAGGTAAGCGCAGCGAGCACCTGGTGGGTTCCCCTGCCCGCGATGAACCTCGCCGCCCTAGCCCGGCGGTAGAGGTAGCTTATCTCGGTTTTTATGCCCTTTGGGAGCGCTAGGTCCTCGCAAAACTTATCTAGCTCTATGAGTGCTTCACGCAGGCTCCGCTCACCCCATGTGCTCGCGCGCGAACGACGCTGCCAAAGCTGCATGCGACGAAGCCTAGCGCGCCAGCTTGGGGGAAGATCCTCCGACACACCGAATTTGCTTCCCAAGCCAAAGTCATGTAGCGTCAAATCTGCCCCCGCAGTCACGTCCGCACGTTCAAGCTCCTCGCCTGGTCTCCTCCGCCACTCCGGCTCTAGCTCAAGCGAGCGTTCCACTATCACCAAGCCACACCGCGTGCATATATGCTCCCCGCGAACATGGTCGTGAAGCACCGCGGAGCTGCTGCACGAAGGGCAGCGCATTTAAAGTACCTCGACTCCGCTATTTCAGAGCAAGCACTTTCTCAACCGTTTCCCGTCCGAAAATTCGGGCTATCTGGTCGTCCCTCAGCAAAGCCTCGAGCGAGCCCTCGAGCTTGAAACCCGTGAAGACGTCGACGAAAGACCGCTGAAGCTTGGGCTTTGTTTCAAGTGCGTCCAACAACGAGTCCATTCGCTGATCCTGTGATATGCTCAGCGAGGAATGCAGGAGTTGCCCGATCCTGAGTTCGACTCCAAGTTCAGCTCGCCACCTTCGCTCGTATTCCGCTAGTGCCTCCCTCGAAACATCCCCATCGGTGATCGAATCAATCGCTACCTTGCCGGCAAGCTCCCCACAGCGCAGCGCGTAGCGGAGTCCCTGTCCAGAAAGCGTGTAGACTTGACCCGCCGCACTGCCGGCTGAGATTATCCCGCTCGCGCAGGTCTGGCTCAGCGGGCCTTCAAGGGGTAGTTGGCCGCGGAAAGCAGCCACAGGCACCGCTCGCTCGAGTCCAGGCAAAATGCGCCTCCCTATGAACTCGTCGAGTGCAGCGTCCGGGTGGATGCGCACCCCCTCGATTCCGACCATGGCAAAGCGCTTGCCGAATGGGTAAACCCAAGCGTGACCTAGAGGGGCGAAGTAGGAGGTGAAGAACAAGTCCGCGCTTTGGATGTCCGCCGCGTTTGCCATGAGGTACTCGTTGCTTAACGCGAGCATATCTCGCTTCCAATCCCGTTTGAGCACCTTCCTGAGCAGCAAGCTCGACCACTCGCCACGAGCGCCTGTTGCATCTATCACGACCTCGCCCTCAATCCGCTCCGCCCAACCTCCAGCCTCGGCGTACACACCTCGCACGGCGTCCTTGTTCACCAAGAGCTCCTTGACGGGACAGCTCACCCAAAGATCGGCGCCACTCGCTGCGGCCTCTGCAGCCAAGAGCTTATCGAACAGGCGCCTGTCAACGACCGAGCCGAAGTCGCCGCTTATCGAGAGCTCCTTGTGCGGCGAATGGAGTTTCACTCCGCGCAAGTTCGCCACAATCGACTCCTCAAGCGGGGGCGTTATCACGTCAGCGGGCGTCCAAGTCGCGGATTGGGTCTGCCCGCCTATCTGGGCCTGCAACTCGAGCAGCAGGACCTTGCCCCCCTCGGATGCCGCCGTCTTGGCAGCTGCTAGCCCGGCTGGACCTCCCCCAGCCACTACAACATCGTATTTTTCAACCATTTCCTCCCCTCCTCCTTTGGTCGGTATTCATTTATTAGGCGATTAGGCGAAAAGAAATTTCACTGCATACTATTTAGATTGGCAGCTCCAAGATTTTGTGGTAGAATGCGCTGCATCACGGTCGCCTCCGGCAAGGGGGGTGTTGGGCGAACCACCCTCGTTGCTAACCTCGGAATTGCCCTCGCAAGCTTGGGCAAGGAAACTATCATCATTGACGGTAGCTTGGCCACGCCCGATCTAGCTTTCCTTTTCAAGCTTGAGAAAGCCGTCTACACTCTGAACGATGTTTTGGCTGGCGAAGCCACGCTCGCCGACGTGCTCCACGTGGGGCCAAAAAAGGTGAAGGTAGCGCCCGCCGCGGTGACGCTTGAGCAAATCAGAAAAGCCCACCCTGAACGCTTACCAGAAGTGATACGGCAGGTACCCGAAAAAACAGATTTCGTGATCATCGATGCCTCCTGCGGCCTGAGGCGAGAAACGGTTGTCGCTATGCGCGCCGGGAATGAGGTTCTGCTAGTCGCGACGCCTGAGACGACCTCAATTTCCGATGCCATGAAGACCCGCCTCGTAACCGAGTTCCTGAATCTAGCACCGATTGGCGTGGTGCTCAACCGCGTGCGTAAGGAGGAGTTCGAGCTCGCACGCGGGGAGATCCAAACGATCATGAACATGCCGGTGCTAGCTGAAATACCTGAAGATGAAAAAATCAAGCAGGCACTCAAGCTTGGGAAACCCTTGCTCGAACTAAGCCCCAACTCACCTGCCGCGCGGGCGATCCAGGGACTTGCGAAGAAAATCATTAAGATAAGGGGTAGAACTCAATAGGCTCTCAAACCAAGAAACCGTAATCTCGAGCCAAAAGCACAACTATTTTTTGCCAAGTGAAAAAGAGGCAATGATTGCGTGAAGTTCATAGCAGATGGGATGCTTGGCAAGCTCGCGCGCTGGCTCAGGCTAGCTGGCCACGATGTCACCTATATCGGCGATCTCAGGATGCCTGCAAACGAACAAGATGATGCCCTGCTCGAACGGGCCAAGCTCGACCGAAGGGTGCTCCTGACATGTGATCTACCCCTACATCGCCGCGCCAAGCGTCAAGGCATAAGAAGCGCCCTCGTTGAAAGCAGCGGTGTGGTCGAACAGCTCGTCGAAGTTTCAAAGCGCTGCGGTCAAAGGATCGAAATCAATCCAGAAAATTCTAGGTGTCCTATGTGTAACGGGCCGCTCGAACTAGTGGATAGGCGCGACATGCGAGGTGCTGTGCCGCCCACGGTGCTGGAAGCCCACCGAGAGTTCTGGCGATGCAAAAGCTGCCGAAAGGTCTATTGGAAAGGAAAACACTGGAAAACCATAGTCGAGATGGCCTCGCGTTACAGCAGGATGGTGACATGATGCTTACGCTTGAAAACGGAAAATTTTTGGTTAAGCTCGCGCGAGGAACGATCGAAACTTATCTGCGCGAGGGCAAGAAGCCGCCAGCCCCAAAAGTCTCCCAGGAGCTGCGCGAGCCTTGTGGCGTGTTCGTCACCCTGACCAAGCGAGGTGAACTCCGTGGCTGCATAGGCCACCCCCTGCCTACAACACCGCTCGTCGACGCCGTGATCGACTCCGCCATAAGCTCCGCCGCCCGCGACCCCCGCTTCCCCCCCGTGAGGCTTGAAGAACTCCCTGAGCTCGAGGTAGAGGTGAGCGTACTCTCGAAGCCAGAGCCGATAAAAGTCAAAAACCCGCGCGAGTACCCGAGGTCCATCGTGATAGGAAGGGATGGCTTGATAGTCGAGTGGTCTGGTTACGCTGGCCTGCTTTTGCCCCAGGTGCCGGTCGAGTGGGGATGGGATGCGGAGGAATATCTCTCCCATGCCTGCATGAAAGCTGGGCTGATGCCCGACCACTGGCTCCGCGAAGGTGTATGTATAAGCAAGTTCTCCGCCCAGGTGTTTAGGGAGAAGGAACCCGGGGGCGGGGTTGAGGAGCGGGAACTCGGGAGGAAGGATTGAATCGAATGTTCTTAATACCGGAAATTTCTAAAAGTCAAAGGAGGTGAGGTTATGGAACAAATAGGAGACGACCGGATTTTATCGCTTGAAAATAAATTAAACTCCTTAATTCAACGGTTGTCAGATTTGGAGCGTCGATTGAGCATTTTGGAGCGCTCCATCGAGAATCTGACCCTAAATCCCCCACCTAAGGTGCCGCCTTCTCCACCTCCAAAGATAAGCCACAAATATCTCAGCCGTGTCATGAGTAAAGCTAGGCATGATTACGAGCGAGAGCATGGGTAGCCAACCCTCGGTGAATTGATGCGCGAGGATTATTGGCTAGCCGCTTTTTGGTTGTTGATCATCGGGAGTTGGGTCCTTGGCTTCGCTTACGGGCGGTGGGGCGGTGCCGGTGGGCTTTTCGTCGATCTCAGTCAGGCCGTGCGAGTACCCTCGCCTCTCGGCCTCGGCGCGTGGTGGCAGCCGCTCGTCTACTTCGTGCTCACGGTTCTCACGACCTTCGTGCTCGCCCAGCTCTTCTTCGGCGTGGGCGCGGCGGTCTTCCTATTTTCGCGAGGGGTCTACGACAGTTTTCTTATCTCCCAACTCGAGCAACTCGCGGGGGGCTGGTCCTTCCCGGATATCCCCGCTAACCAGTTCTGGATGGTCCTTTTCATCGTGCTCATCTTGGCGGTGAACTTGCCGATTTGCCTGTGGGCTGCGCACTTGGGACTCATGAGGGCGATGCGCATGTTTTATCGTCTCCGAGGCAAGCCACTGAAGCCTGAGGTCAGCACAAAACCGATGGTGACCCTGCTCATCCTGCTTGCGGCCTCGGTAGCCGCAGGTCTAGTTGGGGCGTTTATAATCTCTTACACGTAACGCATGATGGGTAACATTAAAATAATAGGCAGGCATTTCAACGTATGTAAGCGGTGGGAGAAATGGCTGAAAAAACGACCATATCGATAATCAAATGCGACGTTGGGTCTTTAGCTGGGCACCACACGGTTCCCACGCCATTACTGAATATAGGTGAAAAGCGTCTGCAAGAGGCACAGAAAAGCGGGATCATCAACAGCCACTACGTGTTCCATGCGGGAGATGATCTTGAACTCCTGATGGTTCACCAAAAAGGGGAGAACAACTCTGATATCCACAAGCTGGCTTGGGACATCTTCCAAGAGGCTGCAAAAAAAGCCACAGACCTCAAACTCTACGGTGCGGGGCAGGATATCCTGAAGACTGCTTTCAGCGGAAACGTTCGAGGAATGGGCCCGGGCGTTGCTGAAATGGAAATCGAAGAGCGAGGGTCGGATCCGATCGTTGTCTTCGCCGCTGATAAAACGGAACCCGGTGCTTTTAACTATCCAATATTCCGCGTATTCGGCGACCCGTTCAACACCGCAGGACTTGTGATCGATCCAAACATGGGGGGAGGCTTCAAATTTGAGGTACTCGACGTGTTCAAAAACGAGAAGGTTACCCTGAAGTGTCCCGAAGAGATGTACGAGTTAATTGCGTTGATCGGAACGCCTGGGCGCTATGTGATCTCACACGTGTGGCGGGCAAGTGACGATCTCGTATGTGTGGCGACCAGCACAACTAGGCTCTCGTTGATCGCAGGTAAGTACGTGGGAAAAGATGACCCCGTCTCGATCGTGAGGTGCCAGCACGGCTTGCCCGCGCTAGGGGAAGTGGTTGCACCCTTCATGCACAGCTACTTCGTTGAGGGTTGGATGCGGGGCAGTCACTGGGGTCCCTTGATGCCCGTGGGGCTGAAAGACGCTAAGTGCGTGGCCTTCGACGGGCCTCCAAGAATCGTGGCACTCGGCCTCCAAGTTTCCCACGGCAAGATCGCCTGTGATGACGGCGGCACCCCGATGATAAGCGATCTATTCGAAGATCCTTCGTTTGACCTAGCTCGCCGAGAAGCTGTCGAACATGCTGTTGCCTTGCGTCGGATGGGCGAGTTTGAACCCGCCCGCTTGGGAACAGAAGCAATGGAATACACCACTTTACCCAAAGTCTTAGAAAAGTTGAAGGATAGATTCACAAAAGCCTGACCCCCATTGCCGTCCGAAGCGATCGAGAAATTACGTTTTGAGCCGATAGAGTAAATGAGCTAGCTTCGTCCGTGCTTTCTGGCTTTCCTGGGCGCATATTTTTCAGCGAGTTTTTCCCAATTGATGCAAAACATCGCGATTACTGCCAAGATGAGCAAAATCGCTGTTATCACGGCAATTAGCACGCCCGCCTCCACAAACATCTGACCCGCCGCAGCTCCCGCATAAGTGATGATTAAAGACATGAGAAACTTCCCTGCCACACATGGGATAAACACTTTCCAGAAGTTGTAGTGCAACAGGCCGAGTGGGATAAGAAGAAGATCGTCTGGGAGAGGTGTCAAAGCAAAAATGAAAACTGCCGCTACCCCAAAACGATTAAAAATCCTTAACATCGCGTTCAAGCGGCGGTCGTATTTTTTACTAACGACCCGTCTGCCAACGTAACCCAGCCCATAGCCCACAAGCTCGCCCGCTGCCGCTCCAAAGCTGACGAATACTGCAAGCAGAAGGGGGTCAAAACCGAATTGGGGGGCGCTGATGACTAACAAGACTACGGTGTACGGGATTGGGATGATAACGGATGCGGCACCGATGAAACCGAGTAGAAAAACACCTGGATATCCAAAGGTTGTTACCAAATTTTGAAGCGATTCCTGCGTGTTTGCGCACGCCAACAAATAAAAACAGATGACAAGGATTACAACACACACGACTGTTATCCCGATTATTACCGCTTTTTTCATTTATTCGCCCCCCAAGCGATTTCGTATGCCCAACCTCTAAGGCTTGTAGCCAATTTGCAGTTGACCTCTCTGGGCGGCTACCTAACTTTGTAAAAATCTTTTACCCTCACCACGTCTTCGGGATGCGGCGTCGAAACCTCACGGAGGAGTATGTTTTCTGAGGCGATGAAGCTATGGGTAACCCCGGGTTTGATGCGAATCTTTGCCCCCTTCCTAAAGCGCCTTCGCTCACCTCCTTCAAATTCGACCTGCCCGGCACCCCCTAACCCATAAAGAGTCTCGTCTCTAATTTTGTGATAGTGGAGCGAAGTTCGGTAACCAGCCATGATGTAAAGCAGCTTTTCCATCCGCTCGTTAGTCAGCTCAAGCAACTTTTCATGTCCCCAAGGCTTATCCGTGCGATTCAAATACTCTTTCCTGACCTCCTCCAGATCTTTCATCGTGTCGATAGCCGCCCAGAAAGGATCCCCTTCCTCTTTGTAATACGCGAGCTGTCCTTGAGCCGCTAGCTCTGGGAAAGCAGTTTTTTCGATATCACCGATTTTGAATTTCTTGAGCAAGTTAAGCACGTTTCTCGAGAGGCAGTAGTAGCCGCCGTTGATGTAGTACTCAAGAAGTGGTTTTTCCTCGAATGATCTTATGCGTCTGCCTTTAAGCCGCACCACCCCATATGGGCTTCGCATGCGCGCAACGAATATCGATGCTTGGCACCGCAGGCGCTTGAACTCTTGCCCCATCCGCTTGAGGTTGATGTCTGCAACCACGTCGCCGTTGCTGACCATCACGTCTTCGTCCGCTTCTTCCAGACCCAATCGAATCGCGTTGAGGGTTCCAAGAGGCTTCTCCTCGGCTATGTATGTGAGTTTGAGCCCTTTGTACACGTTGCCACATTTTCGCTTGATCTTCTTATCCAAATAGCCCGTGAGCAAAAAAACGCGGTCAAAGCCAGCGCTCTTGTAGCCGAAAAGCTGCCTATCTAAAATCGTATAGCCCTTTTTAAGCTCGAGCAACGCTTTCGGCACTTTGCTCGTCAAGGGGAGCAGGCGCTTGCTGAACCCCCCACATAGAATCATGCCGATCACCGGACCACCTAGTGTGGTTTTAACACCTATCCGTTTAAAAACTACTTTGGGGGATGAATGCCTAAGTCCAAATATTCGCATCCCGAGGTATCTATCATCGTCCCGACCTACAA
>CAZWMM010000008.1:0-10059 GCA_964634985.1 Hadarchaeota archaeon (SeqCode) | reverse complement strand
CAGTGGGTTAGCACGACATCTCGGTCCAGCAAGCCTACATCGTTCAACCGCTCAATTGTTCTTTTACCGAAATGCTCGTAGCTGTGGTATAGATCCGTTAAGCCCTCCGACACATGGGTGGTAACTGGTGTCTTGTAGCGGCTCGCCAGCTCTCGGACGTAATGGAGGAGTTCATCCGAGACCGTGAATGGGGCGTGAATGCTGAACATCCCCTGCACCCGTGGCACGCGCTCCTTCTTGACCTTGCGGATGAATCGCTCATTCTCCTTCGTTCCCCTTGCTCCTTCCGCGTGGGTCCGGCGCTCGGTTGCCTCATAGGCGATGATTCCCCGAATGCCGGATCGTCCGATGGCTGCGGCTATTCTATCCAGCACCCCAGTTATGGCATTCGAGCCAGAGAATGTATCAGCGAAAAGGGTCGTGCCTGTTTTGATGAACTCAACGCAGGAGATGAGGGCGCTCGCGTAAGCATCCTCACGGGTCAACATCTCGTCTAATGGCCACCAGACACGCTGCAAAATTTGGGCGAAATCTGTTGGAGGTTCGATTTTTAGGGGGGCGCCTCGGAGGAACATACCGTGGAGGTGGGTGTGGGAGCAAATGAACCCAGGCAAGACGATCTTGCCGCGGGCGTCGATCACCTCCTCGGGTTTTTCCTTCCCTGCTTTGCCTCGTTTGACGGAGACGATGCGGCCGTCCTCAACAGCGACCGAACCATCGGCGATTATGCGTCGATCTTTATCCATTGTAACGGTTAAACCATTTTTGATCAACAAGTCAACCATCAAATCCCCAACAACAAAAAACGTCAGTGTGCATTAAGTTTTCGGTGGATGAGTATTGTCTTATTTACGACATCAAAAATCTGAAGACGTCAAGTCGAATTCGCGCGACAAAGTGATCGCGGGCAGGAAGTTTAATAGCCGAAAATAGAATGTGTTAAGAATCGACTCGAAAAGCATAAATGTGGTTTTATGCATCTCCTAATTGGTGTCTTATAACCCTAATTGTGTGAAAACATGAAGGTGAGAACATGAAGACGGATGAGTGCCAGGGCATCATCACGTTGAGGGACGTGAGGAAAACTATCGCCAAGTATGGTTTGAACTCCTTCAAGAAAAAGGTGAGGGACATGATGACCAAGAAATTAATCACCATTTCCCCCAACTCAACAAGCGGTGAGGCCGGAGACGTCATGGACAGGAAGAGAATAGATCACTTACCCGTGGTCGACGAGAAAGGTGTGATCAAGGGAATCGTTTCTTCCAAAGACCTAATGATTTTACCTTGGAGAGGCACGAGCATCCTCGTCAGAGAGATCATGATCAAGAAAGTAGTCACCATTACATCAACTTCTTCCCTGGTCGAGGCTGTAAAACTAATGGAAAAGAAAGGTGTTGCCAGCCTATTGGTTAAACCATAGATGAGAGGAGGAGATTGCAATGATCGAGATTCACGGGTGGCAGATTAACTTCTCTTCCCTTTTGTAGAATTTACATGGCAACTACCACACACGGTACTAGTAACTATCACCATAGAGGGTACCATAGAATCCTTCAAAGTTAAAACGGTGGGAAGACAAAGAAAAAAGGATGTCGTGAAATGCTCCTCACGAGGAATGAACGATGAAAAAACAACCAAAAAAACGCACGCCGAAATTCAGGCGGCAAGAATGGTTCCGCTTCGCCAAATTAGGCGAGAAGTGGCGCAAGCCGAGGGGAAAGGATAGCAAGATGCGGCTAGGCATAAGCGGTAAACCTGCGATGCCATCGATAGGCTACCGATCTCCAAAGGAGGTGAGAGGAGTTCACCCATCTGGATTGACTGAGGTAAGGGTTGGAACTCCCCGAGAGCTTGAGGGTTTGAACGCTAGCAGACAAGCGATCCGGATAGCCTCAAGCGTAGGGAGGCGAAAGCGGGAGCAAATCCTAGCGCGGGCTAGGGAGCTTAGAATCAGGGTGCTGAACCCGAGAGGCGAGAAAGGTGGAACTGAGCACACAGCGTAGGCTAGCGGCTGAGCTCTTGAGCGTTGGCGTCAACCGGATTTGGATCGACCCCGCACGCGCTGCGGATGTTTCCACCGCGATTTCGCGCGAGGATGTCAAGCGCCTGATAAAACAGGGGGCCATAGGAACAAAGCCCGAACGGGCGATAAGCAGGGGTAGGTTTAGGAAGAGGATCTCAAAGCGCGAGCGCGGCAGGCGGCGGGGCGTGGGAAGCAGGAAAGGCGCGAGGAAAGCCAAGCAACCCAAGAAAGCCGTTTGGATCCGGACGGTGCGACCTTTGCGCTCAAGGCTGCGCGAACTCAAGCGAGAAGGGGTAATCGATCAACGCGAATATCGGAGGTTATACCGCATGGTGAAGGGAGGGGCATTCAAGAGTAGGGGACACCTCGAAACCCACCTCAAAGAGCGAGGATTGCTTAAGGGATAGAATGCCAAAGATAGGACCACGCTGGCGGGTTCAGTTCAGGCGCAAGCGGGAGGGCAGAACCGATTACAGATACAGACTGAGGCTCCTGCGCTCGGGTAAACCACGCTTGGTGGCTAGGATTTCCCTGAAGCATGCCACCGCCCAAGTTGTGCGCGCCACCCCCCAAGGAGACCTAACCTTAGCTTCCGCTCACTCAAAGGAACTGGAGAAATTGGGGTGGAAAGGCTGCACCTCGAATATCCCCGCTGCCTATCTCGTTGGCATGCTTTGTGGGCACCGCGCACTGAAAGTGGGAGTGAGGGAGTGCGTCTTGGATATCGGGATGTACGACCCAACCCCCCAAGCCAAAGTCTTTGCCGTGGCGAAGGGAGCGCTCGATGCCGGCCTGCAGATCCCCCACGGGGAAGGAGTCCTACCCAGTGATGAGCGGATACGTGGCGAGCATGTGGCCGAGTATGCTGCGAAACTGAAGGAGAAAGGGGAAAAAATTTATCGCTCTCGATTCTCCGCTTACCTCAAACGCGGGCTGCCTCCAGAGCAATTGCCCGCGCACTTTAATGAAATCAAACAAACAATACTCGGTGAATAGAATGCGGGAGAAGCGTAGGATGCAGGAAAAGCCGGACATCAGCCTTTGGCAACCTAAGACGAGCGTGGGGCGCGCGGTCAAGGAGGGGAAGATAACCGAGATATCTCAGATCTTGCGCCAAGGAAAGCCCGTCAAGGAGCCCGAAATCGTAGACGCTCTCGTCCCAGATCTAGAGGAGGAAATCCTGGGCGTGAGCTTGGTCCAGCGAATGCATAAGTCGGGGCGCCGTGTCAAATACCGGGTGATCACAGTGGTTGGGAATCGAAATGGGATCATAGGGGTCGGGCACGCGAGCACCCAGGAGATAGGCCCGTCCATACGAAAGGCCGTGACCACAGCGAAACTGAACGTCATAGAGGTCGCTAGGGGTTGTGGGAGTTGGGAGTGCGCCTGTGGGCGGCCCCACTCGGTTCCCTTCAGGGTCACCGGGCGGAGGGGCAGCGTCGAGGTGGAGATAAAGCCAGCGCCACGCGGACTTGGCCTAGCCGCGGCAGAGGTCCCAAAGGTGATCCTTCGCATGGCAGGGGTAAAGGATGCATGGACCCGCTCCGATGGGCAGACATCCACCACGCTCAATTTCGCCTTTGCCACCTTCGATGCTCTCAAGCAGACCACGAGGGTGACGTTGCGAGAACTCCACAGGGAGCATGTCTTCATCGGAAAGGTTGGTGAAGCTGGTGGCTAAATTCGCTGTGATCAGGGTGCGCGGCAACGTGAACGTGCGGCGCGAAGTGTTGGAAACGATGCAGATGCTGGGCCTGAGGCGCGCCAACCACTGTGTCGTGGTCGATGATACCTCCCCCTACCTGGGGATGCTTCAGAAGGCGAAGGATATGCTCACTTGGGGGGAACTCAAACCCGAGGTGCTCGAGCGACTCCTTCGAAAGCGTGGCAGGCTGGTCGGTGACGAACGCCTGACGGATGAGCTCGTCAAGTCCCAAACCCCCTTTTCATCGATCGGCGAGTTCGCGGGGGCCGTTCATGCATGCAAGGCCGAACTTGAAATGCTCCCCCGGCTGAAAAAAATTTTCAGGCTCCATCCCCCCCGCAAAGGGTACAAATCGACGAAGCGGCCATTCAAGGATCTAGGCGACCTGGGATACAGGGGTGAGCAGATAAACGAGCTCGTCCTGCGAATGGTCTAGGTGTTTCAAATGGTCGTGCGGAAGCGTCGAAAGGTTCAGAAGCAAAGGGGCAAGCGAACCTATGGCAGGGGGTGCGCGAAGCGTGGGCGAGGGAGCGGGGAGAAGGGAGGGAAAGGGCTCAGCGGCGGCCACAAGCAGAAGTGGTCTTACATGCTCAGGTATATGCCCGAGCATTTCGGCAAGCACGGGTTCACGCGCCCGCCCGCGGTGAGGAAAGAAGTCAGCACGATCAACGTCGGTGAACTCGACGAGCGCCTCGAGGAACTGTTGCAGCAGGGTGTCGCAAAGCGTGAAGGAGAAAAGATCATCATCGATGTAAAAAGGCTCGGTGTGGAAAAAGTGCTGGGTGGAGGACGCGTTACCCGTCCCCTAGAAATCATAGCTAAAGAATTTGCGGAGTCTGCGAAGCGGAAACTTGAGGAAGCTGGCGGAAAGATGATCGCGGGGTAAGGCGATGGAGCGGTCGGAGAGGCCGAGGTCGAGGCTCTACGCGTTCGAGCCCTTGGTGAGAAAGCTTCCGGAGGTTGCTGTCCCTAAGCGGCACGTTTCCTTCAAGGAAAAATTCATGTGGACGGGGATAGCCCTCATCGCATTCTTCGTTCTGACTCAGGTCACGCTTTATGGAGTGGCCATAACGAGGGAGGAATCTTTCTTCGGGCAACTACGATTCATACTCGCGAGTCACGCGGGGAGCATAGTGGAGCTTGGCATCGGGCCCATCGTCACCGTGGGCATCATCATGCAGTTGCTCGTTGGAAGCAAGATACTCGGACTTGATTTGAGTGATTCCGAAGACCGCGCCCTCTTCACGGGTATCCAGAAATTCGGGGCTATCCTCATGGGGATTTTCCAAGCCTCGATGCTCGTGATGTCGGGATGGTATGGTATGATAGGTATCGGTTCGGCCCAAGGCATCTTCTTGGTTGCTCAGCTCACAATAGGGGTGATCATCATCATCTACTTGGACGAATTGGTCTCGAAGTATGGGTTCGGGAGCGGGGTCAGCCTGTTCATCGCGGCTGGTGTGGCGGGGACGATTTTCTGGCAAGCTTTCAATCCTATGCCCCCCGGTGGCGCGATCCCCCATCTCATCGGGACCATGCTGGGCGGGGGGAACATCTCCGATGCGTTCTTCAGGTCTGGGCCGAACATGATGGGTGTTTTGGCCACAATCGTGGTGTTCCTCATCGTCGTCTACGCCGAGAGCATGCGTATCGAGATCCCCTTGGCATACGGGCGCTTCGGAGGGATTAGAGGACGCTACCCGATAAAGTTCCTCTACACCTCGAACATCCCGGTGATCCTCGCGATGGTGGTGTTCTCGAACATCGGGATATTAGCCAGAGTTACGGGCCTCTCATTTTTAGGCACGTATGATTTAGCAGGTAACGTAACCGGTGGTCTCGCTTATTACACCAACGCCCCGAACAACATCTTCGCCGCGGCGGACGACCCGCTTCGAGCGGTAGTTTACATATCGATGTTAGTCCTGCTGAGCATGGGCTTCGCCTTACTTTGGGTCAACATGACTGGAATGGGGCCCCGCGATGTTGCAAAGCAGCTCGATCGCTCGGGCATGCTCATCCCCGGATTCCGCCGTGACATCAAGGTGATGGAGTGGGTGCTGAAGCGCTACATCATAACGGCCGCTCTGCTTGGCGGAGCATTCGTGGGGGCGATCTCCGCGACGGCTGATTTCATAGGTGCATTGGGGAGCGGTACTGGTATCTTGCTTACCGTAGGCATTATGTATCACCTCTATCAAGAAATAGCGAGGGAGCGTATGGCAGAGATGTTCCCGGCCATAAGGAGGTTCTTCGGTGAGTAAACTCGCGGTCGTAACAGGGGTCCCAGGTGCCGGGAAGAGCACCGTCATCGAGGGCGCGTTGAAGCAACTCAAATCTCAGGGCGTGGAATACGATGTCATAAACTATGGCAATGTCATGCTCGAGCTGATGCGTGAGCGTGAGGGGGTGACCGACCGGGATGAGATGCGGAAGGTATCTGCCGGACCCTACCGTGAGATCCAGCGAGATGCTGCTAGGCGAATCGCGCAGGCGGCTAAGCGAAAGCCAATCCTTGTCGACACCCACTGTTTGGTCAGGAAACCAGAGGGTTACTACCCAGGCCTCCCCCGCTGGGTGCTCGAGGAGCTCAATCCCGAGTCGATAGTGATAATCGAGGCGACCCCTGAAGAGGTGGCTGGACGGCGAATCAAGGATGCGACGCGAAAGCGAGACAAAGAGTTCTTGAACGAAGTCGCGGAACACCAGATGTTGAATCGCGCCGTGGCGACGGCTTATGCCGCGCTCACGGGCGCGACGGTGGGGATAATCCATAATAGGGAAGGGAAGCTGAGTGAAGCCGTGAAGGAAATGGTCGAGACACTGAGGTGAACCCATGCGTCGCATAATCGTCTGCCCGCTGATCGCCTTCCTTCTGCTCGCGAGTTTTGGAGCGGGCGTGGGCGCCGAAGGGACAGCAGACGAGCAGGAAACATACAAGGGGCTGTTACAATCCATAGATAGCTCCATCGGGGCCCTCAGGCGTGGGGTCAGTGCATCGGGGGGTTTGAGCCAGGCAAAAGAAAATTACGATAGCCTCGTCTTGGGGAGATACGAGAACAGAGATTTCGGCAACGATCAGGAGCTCATAGAGCTTGACAATCGAATAAGCAACACTTTTGCTGACCTCATCGCTCAAGGGGGGAACGTTCGGGAGGAGAATATCCGGGCCCTGCGCTCCGACGTATCCCTGATGGCGGGCAAACTCGGGATTGGGCTATCCCCGATTTACGAGTATGCGTTATTCGTCATCCTCGCAATTGGGGTACTCGTCGGTCTCCTCATCACGCTCGTGACTCGACGCGTGGTGAACTGGGAGCGGGTGAGGCAAATGAAGGCCGAAACAACAGCATTTTGGAAGGAGTTACGCGAAGCTCAGAGCAAACGGGACATGAAACGTGTGCACAAGCTCCAGCAGGATCAGAAGCGAATCATGTCGCTTCAAGGGCAAATGATGAAGCTTGAGAATTTAAAACCGATGCTATTTTACATCGTTCCTTACTTCATCTTCTGGTTCATCCTAGCTGGCGTGTACGGGGGGTGGGTCGTGGCCTGGCTCCCATTCCGCCTGGATATTCCTTTCTTCGGTCCTTGGGCATCCTGCGGCTTCCTGAGCTGGTACCTGATCACCTACTTCGGGTTCTCGCAGGTCTGGCGAAAATTGCTCATCCGTGATTAGCATGCCCGCGCGAAGGTACCGCTCGAAAACCTATAAGCAGCACTTCGTCCGTACCCCTGGTGGGAGAACCGCCGTGCACTATAGAGGGAAGCGGGTCGGAGCTGCGAGGTGCGCTTCTTGCGGCCGCCCGCTCGGAGGGGTTCCAAGGGTGAGTGATCTACGTTCTTTACCTCACAGCTCACGGATGCCCAATCGCCCATTCGGAGGCTACCTCTGCCCCTCATGCGTGCGCCAGATCCTCAAGGAAGCCGCTCGGGTGTGAGCACGTGGTGGTCATCGCTATAAGTGGATTGCATGGCACAGGGAAAACCACGCTCGCACGGATGCTGGCGAGAAAATTCAACCTCCGCTACGTGTGCGCGGGAATCGTCTTCAGGCAGCTCGCGCGCGAGCGAGGGATGACGCTAAATGAGTTCTCCAGGTATGTGGAGCGCCACCCCGTTATCGATCGTCAAATAGATAGACGAACCGCAGACGCTGCTAAAGGAGGCAACGTGCTGATCGACGCAAGGCTCGCTGGATGGATGGCTAAGCGAGCCGACGTGAGAATCTTGCTGACCGCGCCACTCGAAGTCAGAGTCAGACGGATGGCAAAGCGCGATAGGCGGAACTACAAAGAGGTGCTCGAAGAAACCCTGAAGCGTGAGCGAAGCGAGGCAAAGCGCTTCAAGCGATTGTATGGCATCGATGTCAACGATCACTCACCTTTCGATCTGGTCTTTAACACTACGCATCTCTCCGCCCGCGAAAACGCTAAAGTTCTGGAGCTACCTATCGAACTCATCACAAGGCAGAGGGCAAAATAACGCAATGATTTTTTTGTAGAGCTACATAGGTTGAAGGGCAGGAGATCAAGTGAGGTATTGAGATGGTTATGGAAGTTGGGCGGGTCTGCGTGAAGCTCGCCGGGCATGAAGCGGGCAAACGGTGCGTCATCGTAGACGTGGTTGACAACGTTTACGTCGTGGTGAGTGGACTTGGGGTGAAGCGCAGGCGATGCAATGTCGCACACCTAGAGCCCCTGGAGCAGAAAGTAGATATAGCGAAGGGAGCCTCCGAAGAAGAGGTCAAGCGCGCCCTCGAGGCTGTAGGCTGAAGAGGTGTAGGGTTGGGAAAATTACCATCGGATGTCGGGCGTGAGGTGCTCATCAGGGCCCAAGACGTGACAGACCCTCACCATGGGTGCGATCCTAGCAAGAGATCGATCAAAGAACATCTGCGCTTGGGCATCGTCAACCTCGACAAACCAGTTGGGCCAACCTCGCATGAGATCGTCGCCTGGGTGAAACGGGTGCTCAAAGTCAGAAGAGCTGGGCACGGGGGGACCTTGGACCCTGGGGTGAGCGGTGTTCTCCCGACCGCGCTCGAGGATGCTACAAAGATCGTCCAGACCCTACTTCCAGCTGGTAAAGAGTATGTGTGTGTGATGCACCTGCATGGCGATGTGCCTGAGCATGAGCTCGAGCGGGCGCTTGAGGAGTTCCAGGGGGAGATCTACCAGCGACCCCCGCTTCGGGCAGCGGTGAAGCGGCAGCTCCGGACACGCCGGATCTATTACATCGAGCTCTTGGAGCGGGATGGTAGAGATGTGCTCATGCGCGTGGGGTGCGAAGCTGGCACCTACATGCGAAAGCTCACGCACGACATGGGTGAAGCTTTGGGCTGCGGGGGGCACATGAGTGAGCTCAGGAGGACACGCACGGGGCCTTTTTTGGAGGGCGGGGTGGTCAAGCTTCACGACCTAGCCGATGCTTACGCTTTTTGGCTGGAGGAAGGGAACGAGAGACACTTGCGCAAGGTCATCCTACCAGTCGAGGCCGCGGCCGAGCACCTCCCCAAGCTAGTCGTGAGGGACGGTGCGGTTGACGCGCTCTGTCATGGCGCTAGCTTGGCGGCACCTGGCGTGCTCTGGGTTGACACTGGCATCTCGCCTGATAACCTCGTTGCACTGATGACCCTCAAGGGAGAGCTGATCGCGCTCGCCTGTGCGACCATGACCTCGAAGCAAATTTGTGAGGCGGAACATGGCATCGTCGCGAAGCCAGAGCGCGTTGTCATGTCACCCGGCACATACCCACGAAAGTGGAAGTGACTCTGCTTCTCGATCCCACAGCGAGAAAGCGGATATAGGACCAATAGCCCCATATTTAATTTGGAGCCGGGGTGCCTGAGTCTGGTTAAAGGGCACGCTTGGAGAGCGTGTGACCCTTTGGGTCTTCAGGGTTCAAATCCCTGCCCCGGCGCCACTGCGTTCGGAAATAACCAGCTTGAGGAGATTTTCCGGAAATTTTCTGGAGGTACAAACCTAGGCTCTAACTCCTAATATGCGCCGGCTAGGAACGGCTTAATAGGTGTCTCAGCTAAAAAGAAGACTCAGTGGGATCGAATGCCTGAAGAATTCAAGCACATCGTGAGGCTAGCGGGGAAGGACTTGGTGGGTGAGAAGCGGGTCCACCTAGCGCTAGCTGACTTGAAGGGAGTGAACTCGGCATTCGCCCGGGCAGTAGCTTACGCAGCAGACATCGACCCCTTTGATAAGCTGGGCAACCTGGAGAAGGAGCAAGTCGAGCGCCTCGAGCGCGTGCTCAAGAGTCCGGCGGAGCACGGCATCCCGAGCTGGGTGTTAAACAGGCAGAGGGATTACGAAAC
>CAZWMM010000007.1:0-10132 GCA_964634985.1 Hadarchaeota archaeon (SeqCode) | reverse complement strand
TTTTAGTTCCGGGCCCAATGGTCGTGCGGAACATCGAATTGAAATCGAATATTTCCCCGAATTCACCACCGCATTCCGGGCATCGAACTTTGTTCTCCTCCATGAATCGTTTTAGTTCGCTTTTGGGAAGCCCCTCAACATCTTTGCCCGTTACCTCACGAATCACATCGAGGAGCTTAAACGCAGTCTTGCACTTACGGCACTCACTCATCAAATCAATGAAATGATCAACGTGTCCGCTCGCTTTCAACACCTCCTCGGGCGTGATAGACGGCGAATCGATCTCGAGGAAACCTTCCCCGATGACATAAAACTCGCGCCACTTCTGAATTATCTTGTGTTTCAACGATGTCCCAAGCGGTCCGAAATCGTAGAAACCCCCCGCGCCCCCGTAGATCTCAAAAGAGGGCCAGATGAACCCTCGGCGCTTAGCTATTTCCATGATCCTATCGTGCCTGCTTACCACTCATCCACCGCACTTGTGAGCGATTTTCAAACCTAAAAAACCACCAGCTGTGTTTTATTCCTTCCCAAATTTCGGCATGAACATCGGTACTTTTTTCTCAAAATAAATCCCGCTGTGCACATGAGAAACCAAATAAACATCGTGCTCACCAGTCTACCGTTGCGATTTTAAGTCAAAAAACTGAGCTAAAAATTAAATTAGATTATTCCACCAAGGCGCGGAGCAAATCGATATCACGCACAATGCCGGCGATCTTTCCATCCGCCGACAGCACCGGAGTCTGTTCAATCCTGTGCTGTCGCATGAGCTGCGCGGTCCTGCTCACAGGGGTCTTCCGTGTTATCGTCACGAGATCTTTCGTCATGACCTCTCGGACGAGTTTATCCGGAACCTTCAGTTCCCGCTTGGTGATGTAGATCCTGTCCTCGCTATCCCAAGTCCAGCTATCGCCCTCGCTCCGCCCCGCCATCTGACTCATCTTCGACTCCGTCTCAACCTCGCTCAGCTTGGCTATGTCGGCATCGTCGACGATCCCAACTAAGTTGCCCTGCTCGTTGATAGCCGGGAGCCCTCGAAAGCCGGAGAGATCCATTATCTCTATCGCGGCTCTCAGCGGAGTTCCATCCCAAACCGCTATGATGTGGGGGCGAATGAAATCGGTTGCTGGGCGCTCCAAACTCATCTCGGCAATCGCGCGGTAAACGATGTCCTTGACTGTGATCATCCCGACGAGCTTTCCATTTTTCAACACAGGTAGCCTCCTAACGCGGGACTTCAGTAGACGGTTTGCCGCTTCCTTGAGCTCGTCATTTAACTTAACGGTTGGGACATCGCGGTCAACAAGCATGCCCAGTTGATCCTCGCCGGGGTTCTCGAACAACTTACGGAGCGTCACCATCCCCACGAGTTCATCCGTTCCTCGTTTCACAACTGGGACGGCGCTCGCTTCCAATTTCCTCAAGAGTTCAAGGGCTTCCGTTCGCGCGCCAGGAACCTCCAACCACTTGATTCCTCTGGTCATCACATCTTTTACTTGCATGTTTTCCCATCTACTGTTCGCTAGTTAATTCCCGAAAACTTCAATTTTTTATCTTAATTTTTTAGCTTATAATCATTTTGCCGTCCACGTGAATTGCACGAACGTTATCCGCTCGAGCGCGATTGACCAAGCCAGCGTACACATCCGTGAGGTTAGCGAGATTGTTCGCCCGCGCGAGGAGCATAAAAGTAGCTCCCCCGCCTTCCCTCACCGAACCCCACGGTAAATCAAAAATCTTCAAGGGTTCAACGGTCGCAGCCTGCAAGAGCCTGCGCGCCTCCTCACTCCCAGCGGACGTGTCCACTTGGCGCAGGCATGACCACACGAAGGAGAGCTCCTCAAACATGTTTGGCTGGCAAACCATCACGTTGTCCGTTCCAAAACAAAAACGGGCATCGGTTGCGAGTGCGAGGTTGATTGGGGGTGCACCAACACCCAGTAAGCTGTTCGTTCTCGGACAAAAAACTACTGGGACATCATCCTTTCGCATGGACGCAAAATCTTCTTCATAGGCGTGAATTGCATGAACGATGAAAGATGGATGAAGTCTGAGTGCCCGCCCGATCTCGCTTCGGGCAGACGCTACCTCTGCAACGTGGACCGAGAGGAGTTTCTTCGCTCGCTTGGTCCGCTTGGCGATCGATCTAAGTCCCTCATCATCGAAGGCGTCAAGCGAAGGTAAACCGATACCATCCGATTTTGCTAAAATAGCGTCCAGCTCTTCGAGCGTGGACGGGCGCCCCATGATAATTGATTTTATCGCTTTGTGTGATGCTTCTCGGAGAAGCCTCACCCCTTTCGCTCCACCCTCCCTGAAGTCGCAATGTGCAAGCGTGCCAGTTTGGAGCATATCCTGAAGCGTTGCGCGGATAGATGCGAGCAACTCGCTACGCGAACGTGAGTTCAAAACACGAAATTTTTCTCCGTTCGGACCGACCACCTGAGGCTGCGCCTTGCCGAGGTAAAGCTCCTTGGCGACGGAATCGGCGATATGGGTGTGTGCGTTTACGAAAGGTGGTAAAATGAATCCTCGTTTTAAATCAATTGATCGTCCTGGGGGGGAGCCTTCCGAAATTTTTTCAATTAAGCCATCATGAACCACGAGATAGCCGTGCGTGATATCGAGCTCCTCGCCCTCGAGAATGGTTGCGTTGGAAAATACTCTCTTGACCATAAGGTGCCCAACTCGCCTTGTTCATCATAACTTAAAGGTTAGCGTGTCTTGGAGTATCCAAACTTAAAAGTTTATCAACTCAGTATAATCGAAGTTAATGAAATTAGTCGTATACAACGCCCGAGAGTGCGATCCGAAAAAGTGTACTGCGATGCGCTTGCACCGATTTGAGAAAATCCAGATGGTTTTTCAACCCCGCGATTTGCCGAGTGGCGCGGTTCTTCTCGATCCATTTGCGGAGAAGGCGCTCTCAAGAGAAGATGCTAAAATTGTGAGCCGACATGGTTTAGTGGCACTCGACTGCTCTTGGAAGCAGGTCGAGCAAATCTCCGGTCTTCGAGCGCGAATGGTACCTCGGGCATTGCCATATCTTATCGCTTCCAACCCCACCTACTATGGGCGCCCGACCACGCTTAGTACAGCCGAGGCACTCGCGGCGGCTTTATTCATCTTGGGTGAAAAAGATCGTGCACGAGATATTCTCAACATTTTTAAATGGGGGTCGACATTCCTCGAGCTCAATCGCGAACCGCTCGATGCATACGCCTGCGCTAATAACAGCGCGGAGGTCGTTGCCCTCCAGCGTCAATTCATGCCACCTAACGGATAATGACTTAGATTTGGGGCGTAACCGGGGGAGTTACATGCGCGAGTAATTAAAACCTCTACTTAGACTAAGCAAAAAAAACTTAAACACAAGAGTCCTAAAAAAATTGGTGGTGAGGTGCGCAGGCGAGGAGAAGAGATGCCCCCAACCGGCGCTGGGCTGATACGTTACTTCAAGGAGGAAGGCCACGGTATAAAAATCTCGCCAAAGAGTGTGCTGTTCTTTACGATAGCAATCATTCTGTTTGAGATCATCATTCATGTCTATGGGGTTGCTTTACTGGGGTTCTAGAATCGGCCTGTTTTAGCCATCTCTTCGAGCCTTCGAACCCGTTCCTCGGTTGGCGGATGGGTTGAGAAGAGAGAGGCCATCTTTACGCTTCTGAATGGGTTGACGATGAACATGTGGGAAGTAGATGGATTACCCCTCTGCATTGGGGTAGCCCTGACCGCTGACTGAAGACTTCTCAAAGCCCTAGCTAAAGCAGCTGGATTACGCGATATCCGAGCACCACCTTGGTCCGCACCGTATTCGCGCGTGCGAGAGATGGAGAGCCTAACCAACATCGCGGCGAATGGGATCAGAACTAGAGCTAAAATCGCCAAGGGCCCGCTTCCTCCCCTATCTCTCCGCTCGCCTGCAAATATCGAAAAGAACATGGCATAACTGATCACCGCGCCTATAATTGCGGCCATGGTGTTGATCAGCATGTCGCGGTTCTTAACGTGAGCTAGCTCATGCCCGAGCACGCCTTCGAGCTCCTCCTTGTCCAATAGCTTGATGGCACCGCTCGTGACCGCAACAACCGAATGAGAAGGTGAGCGCCCGGTTGCGAAAGCGTTAGGCGTATCCGAGGGTACGATAGCCACCCTTGGCTTTGGGAGCCTAGCGTTGGAAGTGAGACGTTCGACGATTCGGTGCAACTCTGGCTCCTCTGCTTCGCTCACGAGCCTCGCGCGGTAGAGCTTCAGCACCCACTTATCCGCGTACCAATAGGTGAAGACATTCAGCAGCACGGCCATAACCAGCGCGATGCTCAGGGTATAGGTCAAGCTGACGCCCGTTAGGTAGCCCGCGGCTAGCCCTATGAGCATCAAGAGCCCTGTGAGCACACCCATCAGCAAAAGGGTTCTCGCCATTCCGCCCATCTGATCGCCAAGTTAATCTGAGTAGCTATGTATTTAAAAACTTCTTCCTCACAGTGCGATTTTCATAGGTGAAATAACATTTTCAAACGTCGCCATCTGGGCTGGTAGGGTTTACACGAGCGGTTATTTAGCGGAAGTTATGCTGGTTAGAATTTTTAGTCATTATCATTTCTTCCTATCAATTTTTGAAAGACCCCTCAATAGAAAACGCGATAAAATCCCATTACCTTGTGTAGAATTCCTCAAGCCAATCGATCTTGCCAGGACGAAGTGAAACTTTACCTACCATTGCATCCAAAAAGCGTTTTGCCGCCGCTCGCGCTTTCAATTTAGTCATGTTGATTTCGTAAACCTTACCCGCACCATGCGCTTGAATAGCCTCCCACAAAACTATGCTTAAAGCCTCTGACTCCACGTTATCTCTGATCTTGTTCGCGGAGTACCCTCGCTTGCGAAGGCGTTTTTCGAGTACGCTTGGTTTGGCGCGCAGGACGACAACATGCGTCAGATATTTCGGCTGCAGGAGATAAGCGAGCAACCCTTCGATTACAATTGGCCTCTGCGAATCTTTGAGCAAGCGTGCGAACTCGGCCCGCATCCCACGGAGGTTAGCGATGAGGGTTCCATCAACATCCTTTCTGTAAATTTTTTTCCTCCGAATCAACGCGTTTAAATCTATCACCCGTGCACCGAGCTTTTTTGCTAAAGCGCGGGCAAATACAGATTTTCCAGTGCCCGGGGTGCCGCTGACTGCAATCACGAGCCTTCTCAAGAAGCTTCCTCACAGTTTCTCTGCGCGCAAGTCGATTAAACTCGTCAACTCGCTGCCGGTGGAGATGATCGTCACGGGCACCTCGAGTTCCTTTTCAACCCGATCTACGAATTCCCTAGCATCGCTTGGGAGCTGTTCCCACTTCTGAACGCCCGAAGCGCCTTTGAATAGCTTATCCAGACAAGTCAACGCCAGCTGGGTCGCGCCGTTTATCATCACGGCCCGCTTTGCTAGCTCGAAGTCAAACGTGCCTATCCTCCTGCGTCTCCTAGTTACCGTGCCGAATTCTACTATGCCCATTTTCTCAGCCCTTTCCTTCGAGATCTCGGTTGGAAACGGTCCAGCGCCGACCCTGCTCGCGTAAGCTTTGAAAACCAAGATGACCTCATCAACCTTCGTCGGCCCAACGCCTACATCCGCCGCCAAAGTGCTCGAGGCGATGTCCTTGCTCGTGACGTATGGGTAGGTGCCGTGGACAAGCGATAGCCCGAAGCCCTGGGTCCCCTCGATGAAGACGAGTTCTCCTCGCCGAAGGGCCCCATTGACCTCGAGCGGGACATCTGTTAGGAATGGTTTGAGTTCCGGGACTTTCTCCGCCAGCATCGCCGCCCTGCTCACCCGAGCCACATTCGCAGGGCCGCATCCGGTGCCGGTGGTACCTATTTTTCTCTTAAGGTGCTCGGAGGTACTATCTTGTTCGATGTGTGATCGTTCGATAATCGCACATTTTCGATCTATGCCCACCCGGTCCTCTACCTTCGTATCAGCTATTTCCTTCAGCGCTATCTCTGGGTTGATGAGTACGCCTGGGCCGATCAGCACCCGCGCACCTTCGTAGACGAAGCCGCAAGGGATCTGGCGGAGCCCGAATCTCTTGCCTTGATAATAAACGGTGTGCCCAGCATTGGGGCCCACTCCAGCGCGCGCGACGATCTTTGGCTTGTCGTGGAGAGAAAAGTATGCGATTATTTTGCCCTTCCCCTCGTCACCCCAAAATCCGCCCGCTATGATCGTGCAGGGCAAACGTTCACCTCTGCCCACTAGAGGGCGCCCCTATAAATATTCTGTCGAAGCCAACCTGCATGAGGTGAACTTCATTTTGAGTTCAGGTTGGTATTTCCTTAGCGCCGCGCTTGACGCTAGACCACCAATTCATGATTGTGCTCAGTTTGATTTGGGTAGCATTGGCCCGCAGCGTTGACATGGCGCCTACACAAAATGTACTCTCCAAAACAAGTCTTGGCTCTGCATTATAAGTCAATAAAAATAGTTTCTTTTTTAAATTAAAAATACTTTTAAAGCTTATTTTGAGAAAGGTTTAAATATCTTCTAAATAAAAAGAAAATTAGCTTTATAAATGTCTTGAAATAATTGAGGAGGCGGATAAATGGTTGAATTGCCCGTAGCGGCCATAGATCGAATCATCCGAAAGTCGGGTGCCAAACGGGTGAGCGAGAGTGCTGCCGTTGCTTTGAGTGAGGTGCTCGAGGAACGGGCCATCACAATCGCTAATGAGGCTGCAAAACTAGCGGAGCACGCCGGGCGGAGAACCGTTCGGGATGTAGATGTCCGTTTAGCCGCGAAAAGAGTCTGAGCTTCACAGAGACTCATGGCATAGGGTCGAAGCTGCCCTCGAAGCTATCCAAGCGTTAGAACTTTAAGTTCGTGCTTCTAGAAATCTTGGGGTTTTGGTGAGCGAAGCTGAGACACACGTGAGCGAGATGCCGCGCCTTTACAATGTTTTCGACATGCCGAAGCTCATGTCGGTGAGGACGGCGACCACGCTTCGCTCAAAAGTCGACCTCGATAAGATCTTAAAGCGCGTGCCCCACGCGCGTAAGTTAAAAAGATCAAACAAAGAGGTCGTGAAATTTGAAGTCAGGCGGGGAGCTTATCTCCTCCTCTTCCCCTCCCGTTACATCGAGGTCCATGCCTCCGATGAAGGTAGCGTCCGAGAAGTTTTGCTCGCGTTCAGGGATGAGCTCTTCAAAAGTGGTTTGATCAGGTAGCTGGATTGGATGCGCGGGTTGTTCAAGGGCGCGCGGATAGCCGTTGAAACATGCTTGGGCGTCAGACCCAAGGAAAATGTCCTCGTCGTCACGGACCCCCCGAGGTTGAAAATCGCTCGAGCTCTCTTCGACGCTTCGCGCAGGGTTGGGGCAAAAGTCACGCTTGTTTGCATGCCGGTTGGTACAAAGCATGGAGATGAGCCGCCTCAAGTAGTTGCAGGCGCCATGCGTGCGGCCGATGTCGTGCTCGCTCCCACCACGTATTCGCTCACCCACACCCAAGCTCGCCTTCGGGCGTGCAAAGCTGGGGCTAGAGTGGCGACGATGCCCATGATAACCGAGGAGATGATGTCGCGAGGGGCTATGCTCGCTGACTATCACGCGGTCAAAAGGCTAACGATGAAAATTGTGGGGCGCCTAGACAAAGCGTCTGAAGTCGAGATTGCATCACCGGCTGGGACCGAACTCCGCTTAGGCATCGAAGGGAGGAGGGCACATCCCGACACTGGAATTCTCCATAGGCCAGGCGACTTCGGCAACCTGCCTGCGGGTGAGGCCTACATCGCACCAGTGGAGGGAACGGCTGAAGGGCTAGTCGTCGTGGATGGCTCGATGATCGGCACCCTACGTGGGAGGACAATGATAAAGGTGGAGGAGGGGAAAGCGGTGCGAATATGGGGAAAACACGCCGATAAGCTCGTCAAGATGTTGGGCAAGGCGGGGGGAAAGGCTTACAATCTGGCTGAGTTTGGTATAGGCACCAACCCAAAAGCGAGACTCAAGGGAATCGTGCTTGAGGACGAAAAGGTGATGGGAACTTGCCACATCGCGCTCGGGGACAACTCGACATTCGGCGGGCGGGTTCGAGCGGGAATTCACATCGATGGCATCATGTTGCGACCGACCGTTAGGTTTGATGGAAAAGTTGTAATGCGAGATGGACGGTTACTTATAAAGACTAAAACAAATCATTCGACAGTAACTGATTTAGCGAGGGATCTTGGACGATCTGGGTCTTGCTTCCGCTCCACGGTGGCGAAGTACGCCAGCAATTGCAGTGGTGGGATGTAGACGAGCGGGCTGAAGAGCTCCTCGGTCGGTGGTATGGGGATGAACTCGTCTACATGCTCCTTCACCTCATCACCCTCCTCAGCGACCGCTATCACCACCGCTCCGCGAGCCTTGACCTCCTCGATGTTGCTAACCATTCGGGCTCGGCTCTCCCCTGGCGGCACCACGGCGATGACTGGTGTGCCCTTGTCGATTAGGGCAAGCGTACCGTGCTTGAGCTCTCCCGCAGGCATAGCCTCCGAGTGGATATAGGTTATTTCCTTGAGCTTCAGTGCTCCTTCAAGCACCGTGGGGTAACCGATCCCCCGACTTATCAGGTAGATATGCTGAACATCCCGGTAACGCTTCGCGATCTTCTTGGCAAGCGGATTGATACTCACAAGAATCGCCTTTGTTAAATCAGGAGTTGTCTGAAGTTTGGAAATTAACTCATTGGCTTTCTTTTTTGATAGTTTTCCTTTTTTCATCGCGAGATAAATCGCAAAATACAATAAGTAAGAAACTTGAGCTGCAAAAGTTTTTGTCGCTACTACGCTTACTTCAGGACCTGCATGGGTACAGCAGACGACATCGCTTTCACGTGTTACTGAACTCCCCGTGACATTGGTTAGGCAAGCTATTTTTGCACCTGCCGACTTTGCAATTCTAATAGCTTTAAGGGTATCAGCTGTTTCGCCTGACTGAGTAATCGCTATTACTGCTGTTTTTTTATCCACTCTAGAACTCTCTTGAAATTCAGAAGAGATCACTGCTTCGGCAGATACGTTAGCGAGTTTTGCCAATGCGTACTTACCAACCAGCGCAGCATGATGTGAAGTACCACATGCTACAAAGCAAAGCCGATTCGCCCTTGATACCAACTTGGCTAATTTTTCAAGTTCAGCTGGTGCAGCTCTCAGCGTTTCTCTTATTGCTTCTGGTTGTTCGTTTATCTCTTTCAAAGTAAAGTGGGGATAACCCTGTTTTTCGGCCATCTCGGCCGTCCATGTTACTTTTATGGGTTTCCTTTCCACATCTTCGCCGGTATTTATGTTTTTGATTCTTAACCAAAGTGCTGGGATAAGCTCTAGAGGCCATGCTCCTCGTTTTTGGGCAAGTTTGAGGAGGCTGATAACAGCTATGTCTCCGTCTTCTAACACAATGACGTTTTTAGTATATGGGAGTACTGCAGGAATATCTGAAGCTAGAAATATTTCAGTAATCTCTCCAAAAACCCCTCCAGGGACATAACCTAGAATGAGTGGGCTTTCTTTTCGGACCGCAATAATCGTATTAGGTTCTTCAGTACACAAAACTGCTAAAGCATAACTACCCTTCAAACGCTTTGTCGCTTCCCTAACGCTTTGTTCCAAGCCTTTCCCTTGACGCATGAAGTAGGCGATCAGGTTGGGAATTATCTCGGTGTCAGTTTCTGAGGCAAAACGACAGCCATGTTTTCGAAGAAATTTTTTGAGCTCTAGGTAGTTCTCGATTATGCCGTTGTGTACAACAGCCACCTTTCCTGAGCTATCAAGGTGGGGGTGGGCATTCTCGCGAGAGGGTCGACCGTGAGTTGCCCATCTCGTGTGTGCCATGCCAATGTTGCCCGGTAAATTAGCAAAGTTCAATTTGCGGTTTATCTCATCGATTTTTCCTTTGTCCTTTTTCACGTGGAGCTTTTTGAATATCGTTGCTATCCCAGCTGAATCATAACCACGGTACTCGAGCCGCTTCAGTGCATCCAACAATATCGGGGCAGCTGTCTGGGAACCTATGTAACCAACAATTCCACACATCCGATTACCTTCGCAAAATATTGTTCCCACATTATTAAATTCAGCACGATTTTACTTTTCGAGCTTGCTTT
>CAZWMM010000006.1:0-12305 GCA_964634985.1 Hadarchaeota archaeon (SeqCode) | reverse complement strand
TTCGTCACGTTGCGAATCGCGCTTATAGCAGCGTCGACCGGTCCAACCCCAGTCGCGGAGCCAATTCGCTCCTCACCTCGAATCCCCAAGCGAACCGAAGCCGTGGGAGTTATCGTGCTCCCGGTGGTGACGGTAACCTCCTTCAGCTCGACCACTTTCTCCTCTTTGGGAAGCGCCCCGATCACGCTCTCTGTTATCGCCCGCAGATCGACATCAGTCACGCGCTTGCCTTTGTCTCCAAGCTCTTTAACCCGCTTAGTTATTTCAATCAGTTGCTTCTTCGTCACCCGTACGCCGAGGTCCCTGAGATGTTTCCCGACCGAATGCCTGCCTGTAAGCTTACCTAAGGCCAAACGGCGGTGGTGTCCAACTAGCTCCGGCAAAATTGGCTCATACGTGCCCGGAAACTCAAGCACACCATGGGCATGAATACCAGACACGTGGGCGAAAGCGTTGTCTCCGATGATCGCTTTGTTCGGTGGCACAGCTATCCCAGTTACGCGCTCCAGCAAATTGGAAGTTTCGGCGATCAATTCAGTCCGAACGTTTAGCTTGATCCCGTAAAGTGCGCGAAGGCTCATGACGACTTCCTCGAGTGATGCATTACCCGCACGCTCACCAAGCCCATTCACCGCTACTTGAATCTGTTCAGCCCCAGCCTCAACCGCCGCAAGCGAGTTAGACGTCGCCAGCCCGAAATCATCATGGCAGTGCACGCTAATCGGGACATTTATGGAAGGCTTTAGCTGGCTTATGAGGTAATGCATGCCACGCGGGGTGATCACGCCCACTGTATCCGGAACGTTTATGCGATCTGCCTTAGCCTCTATAACCGCGCGGTAAATTTGCTTTAGGAACTCTAAGCCAGTCCGGGTGGCATCCATCGCTGAGAATTCGACAATGACACCGTGATCTTTAACGTAGTCGACATATTCGACCGCTTGTCGAAGTACCTGTTCGCGTGTCATCTTGAGCATGTGTTTTAGGTGCAGGTCTGATGTGCTGATAAATATGTGAACGCAGTCGGCTCCACATTTGAGCGCTGCATCCACGTCCTCCTTGATAGGCCTTGCGAGTGCGCAGATCTCCGCATTCAATCCGGCCTTCGCTATCGCCGTCGCAGCTTTCATCTCACCATCGGACGACACGGGAGTGCCCGCCTCAATCGTGTCGACGCCCAGTTTGTCGAGCTGGCGGGCTATCAGCAACTTTTGGTCCAGGGTGAAGGAAACCCCTGGGGTTTGTTCGCCGTCCCGAAGCGTGGTGTCGAAGATCCTGACCCGCTTCGGAAGTTTTATCTCTTTTCCAACTTGTTTGATGAAATCGCTGACGAAGACCTCTTTCCGCATCTAACTCCCAACACCGATATGGAGCATTAAAATATAACATTGCCCCTATGTAGCAGAGAGGCGAGGGTATGACAAAACGAAAGGTGAAAGTGCTCGATACGACCTTACGCGACGGGGAGCAAACCCCGGGTGTTGCGCTAGCGTCCGAGCATAAGCTCGAGATAGCCCAGGCTTTAGACGCCCTCGGTGTTGATGTGATCGAAGCGGGTGCAGCGATAACATCAGAGGGCGAACGTCGGGCAATGAAGATGATCTCGGATGCTGGCTTGAGGGCCGAGGTCTGCGGCTTCGCTCGCGCTGTCCGTGAGGATATAGATGCTACTCTAGCATGTGGTGTGGATAGCGTGCACCTCGTCGTTCCAACCTCTGACATCCACTTGAAGCACAAACTCAAGAAGAGTAGGCGGGAGGTAAAGCGGATGGCTCTAAATGTCGCACGGTACGCTCTCAATCACGATTTAATTGTGGAATTTTCAGCTGAGGATGCGAGCCGCACAGATCCAGCGTTCCTTTTAGAGCTCCTATCCGCAGCCGTCGAAGAGGGCGTGCAGCGCGTTTGCGTATGCGATACGGTTGGCGTGCTTACACCTGAGAGAGCAAAAGAGTTGTTCGCGGATTTAGCAAAAACGATAAAGGTCCCAATAGCTGCCCACTGCCACAACGACTTTGGCATGGCAACTGCGAACACGCTTGCCGCGGTGCAGGGCGGTGCTCAAGAAGTACACGTGACCGTCAACGGTCTGGGGGAGCGGGGGGGGAATGCAGCTCTCGAAGAAGTTGTTCTCGCCTTGGCGCAATTTCATGGGATAAAAACGGGGACCAAACTGAACAAGCTCTACAACCTCTCGAAGCTCGTCGAACGATGCACAGGCCTGCCTGTGACTCCAACGAAACCGGTGGTGGGGGAGAACGCTTTCGCTCATGAAGCTGGCATCCACACCCATGGTGTGCTGACTTACCCGCCCACCTACGAACCTATCCCACCTGAAGTGGTCGGGCATCACCGCAAGCTAGTGTTCGGTAAGCACATGGGCTCGCATGCCATCAAGAGCGAGCTCCGCCGCCTCGGCCTCAAGCCGACTAAAAAACAGGTCCAAGAGATATTTGAGCAGGTCAAGAAACTCGGGGATAGGGGCAAACTCGTCACCGACACCGAGCTTCGCGCTATCGTAGATTCGGTCATGGGAAGGGAGCTAGAGGAGATTGTAAAGCTCGTGGAGCTGACCGCTGTCAGCAGCAATCGCGTGACGCCCACCGCCTCGGTTCGAGTTAAATTCGGCGAAAAGGAAGTCGTTGAATCTGGGCTAGGCGTTGGACCGGTCGACGCTGCTATAAGCGCGATCCGCAAAGTCGTGGAGGGTATGTCGAACATTCGCCTCCAAGAGTACCATGTCGACGCTATCTCTGGGGGTACCGATGCCCTCGTCGGCGTCGTGGTCAAGCTCACCGATGGCAAGCGAATAGTCACCGCGCGAGGGACGAGCGGTGATATAATAATGGCCAGCGTACAGGCGATGCTCAACGGGGTCAACCGTTTGCTGTGGGACCGCAAGCTCAGGGGTGTCTGATGCCTAAACGCAATAAGTTGACCCCATGGGAGGAGATCGAACGACTTCGGTTGCCTCGAACGGGCGAAATTTTAGGCGTCGTTGAGCAGATGTTTGGCTTTGATCGCCTGCGCGTCAGATGTACGGATGGGCACGTGCGCACCTGCCGCATCCGTGGCAAAATCCGTAAGCGGCTTTGGGTGCGGGAGGGAGACGTGGTAATCGTGCGGCCCTGGTTAGTTCAGAGCGATGAGAAAGGGGATGTAGTTCACCGCTACACCCACACACAGGTCGAGTGGCTGAGAAAAAGGGGCCTGTGGGAGTAGGTGGCTCCTTTTGCCAGCCGAATTCGAAGTCCTCCTACGCAAGTTTGAACGCCGCAAGCTTGAGCGCCTCGAGAAGGATTCTGAAACTTACAAGATAATGGCGAGCGTCTTCGATAGCTCGACCTTGCTCACCCTCTACCACATGATCAATCGGGGGGTATTCGACATCTTCTATGGGGCGGTCTCGACAGGCAAGGAGGCGAATATCTTCTGTTCCCTCGACAAAGCAGGAAACTACGTGGCTGTGAAGATCTACAGGATCGCCACCTCTAACTTCAAGAACATGTACCATTACCTAGCTACAGACCCACGCTTCCACAGGGTTCCCCGTGAGCGGAGGCACATCATCTATTCTTGGACTTCCCGCGAGTTCAAAAACTTGCAGCGAGCTTACGAAGCTGGCGCTGCGGTGCCTAGACCAATCGACTGCGAGCGCAACGTGCTGGCGATGGAATTTGTCGGCGAAGGGGGCATACCCTATCCACGGATGAAGGATGTCGCACCCAAAGCGCCTAGGCAAGCATTCGAGAATTTGGTCAAGACCACCGAAACGCTCTATCAAAAAGCTGGCCTCATTCACTCAGACCTGAGCGAGTACAACGTGCTGCTGACACCAGAACCGGTGCTGATCGATTTTTCGATGGGAACGAACATCGCGAACCCGATGAGCGACGAACTTTTGATGCGCGACCTGAGCACCATCGTGCGGTACTTCCGCAAACTCGGGTTGAAGACACTTGAACCCACCGAGCTCTTCTCGAAGATCAAAGGCGAATGAATCTCATCGATCCCGCATCTGTGGCACGCAAAGTTTTATTTCACGTGGAGAAACATTCAAAGGAGTTCGAAGTATCTGAAAGCATCGTGTTTGAGGATGATTCAAGCTCGATCTACTCTGTGGTGCGACAGATGTACGCCAAGTTGCCGAAGGAGCGCATAGGAGCAGCAATAGGTCCTGGAGGGGAGGTGAAACGGGATATCGAGCGCCGCACGGGGACGAAGCTGAACTTCGACAGCGAAACGGGTGAGGTGCAGATCAATCCCATCGGCGAAACCCCGCTCGGAGCGCTCAAGGCTAGGGAGGTGCTCCTAGCCATCGCGCGAGGCTTCAGCTCCGAGCGCGCCTTCCGATTATTCGAGGAAGACCAATTCCTTGAGGTGCTCGACATCCGAGAATTTGTGGGGGACTCAGATCGCGCGCTCGTGAGGCTGAAAGGGAGGGTGATAGGGGAAAGGGGAAAGACCCGCCAGATCTTGGAAGAGACCACTAAAGTTCACATCTCGATCTACGGCAAGACAGTCTCACTCATAGGCACAGCTGAGCAACTTGCGGTCGTGCGGGAAGCACTCGGGATGCTTCTGAGTGGCGCTAAACACTCCTCTGTCTATCGATTCCTAGAGCGAAAACGGAGGGAAGAAAAAAGTAATATGAAACCCTACTAATAAAAATTAACTAGAACAGCGATCGATGAAATTTTTGGAACATATTTTCTGGCAAAGATTGGCCTTTGGTTCATACGCTAAAAGAGGCGTTAAGGCTTTAGAATCAAATGAACGGTGGGGTCCGGTCACGTGCCTCCGATTATACTCGCGCAATACTGTAGTTCACGATCATGCAAATCCTTAAGTTTTACGCCAAAGTGATTACAGAGGTGAACCCATGAAACGCGAACGCTTGCAACGCAACTTCAGCGAGTGGTTAACGAGCATTTTGCAACGTGCGAATATAATGGACACCCGCTACCCAGTCAAGGGGCTCTACGTCTGGCTGCCTCACGGTCTGAAATTACGCAACTACATGCTCATGATTATTCGAAACCTGCTCGAACAAAGCGGTCATCAAGAAGTCCTCTTTCCCCTGCTCATCCCCGAGGACATATTCAAGAAGGAAGCGGAGCATATCCGAGGCTTTGAGGGCGAAGTTTACTGGGTAACCCACGGCGGGCGTGACAAACTCGATGTCAAACTCGCGCTACGCCCCACGAGCGAAACCTCCATCTATCCTATGTTCGCACTCTGGATTCGCTCCCACGCTAATTTGCCGATTAAAATTTACCAAGTGGTCAACATCTTCCGCTACGAGACGAAGATGACCAAACCGATGATTCGACTGCGAGAGGTGACCACCTTCAAGGAGGCTCACACTGCCCACACCACACCGCAAGAGGCCGAAGCCCAAGTGCGTGAGGCCGTGAAGATCTACATGCGGTTCTTCGATGAGCTTGGTGTGCCCTACGTAATAACGAGGCGGCCGAAGTGGGACACTTTCGCGGGGGCAGTTTATTCGCTTGCCTTCGACACACTCGCGCCCGATGGGAGGACACTCCAGATCGGTACGGTACACAATCTCGGGCAGAATTTTGCGAGGGTCTACGGGTTGAAATTCGAAACACCGGGAGGAAAACACGAATACGTTCACCAGACCTGCTACGGGATTTCAGAGAGAGTAATAGCCGCGATCATGATGGTGCACGGTGATGACGTTGGGCTTTGCTTGCCTCCAACTGTAGCGCCGATCCAAGTCGTCGTCGTCCCCATACCCTTCAAGGGCAGGGGGGAGCCAGTGCTGCAGACTGCGACCTCCTTGAAGGAAGAGCTAGCTGAAGCCGGTGTGAGGGTCGAGCTGGACGACCGCGACCTGCGCCCGGGGCGGAAGTTCTACCACTGGGAACGTCAGGGGGTGCCGCTTAGACTCGAAATTGGGCCAGAGGACGTGAAAAAGGATCAAGTAACGGTGGTGAAGCGAGATACGGGGGAGAAGCGGGCGATACCGAGAGGTGTGCTTATGACAGAGGTCAAGCGCATGCTCGATGAGATAAACGGTGATCTGCGGGAGCGGGCTTGGAAGTCGTTCAGAAAGGCTATGCAGGATGCTTCCGACATCGAAGCTGTGAAGCGGGTGATGGACAAGCGAGGAGGAATAGTTCGCGTGCCATGGTGCGGGGGGGAGGCTTGCGGGAAGGCGCTCGAGGATCAGACGGGCGGAGACCTACTCGGCGAGGAGTTCGACGGCAAAGCTTCGGCTAGTACTTGTCCGATTTGCTCCAAACGAGCGAAGACGAGCGTGCTGATAGCTCGAACCTATTAGATATCTGCTTGCGCTCAATCTGAGTTCAATAGATTTTTTCATCCGTTACAAAAGCTTGAAAGTCCATGACTTCATAACCCAGAGAGCGTCAATGAAGGGCGCTCAGCACTTCTTCTTCAGATGGGAAGCCCGTTGGCCCTTTGTATCTTGTTTTGAGGCCAGCGGCAACCGACGCGAAACGTGCGGAATCGAGGACTTTACGTGTGTCGAGATATCGCGCTAGAAAAGCTGCCCCAAAGACATCGCCAGCTCCGGTGAGGTCCCTTGCATTTACCTTCAAGCTCGAGATTTTCTCAAAACCTTCATCCGAGAGTACGGCACAAGGTTTCGGCCCTTGGGTCAAAATTGCAGCCTTCGGCCCCAGCTCACGAAGCTTTTCGAGGGCCTCTCTAGCACCGCCTTTCAGCACCTTGGCTTCATCCATGCCTATTTTCACCACGTCCACATGCTTCAAGAACTCAACCAAATCATCGCGGGGGTACACATTCACCCTCCCATCCGGGCCGATTTTCCTGAAAATCCCTTGAGGGTCAAACATCACCACGTTTTTCTTATGCTTAAGCGCCTTAAGCATGGCCGGGTTCACCTCGCCAGCTATCGGCGAGATGTAGAAACTCCGCGCGTCTCGGTAGGACTGCGGGATATCCTCGGGGGAGAGCTTTGCTGCGATGTGCTTGCAAACCTGGGTACGGTGCCCATCTTCATCATAAGTGTTCTCGAACGTCGTAGTGTGCTTTCCAGCGACCAGCATCCCTTCGGTATCTAGGCCAAACTTGCCGTAGATCGGTGGAAACTTTTCTGGAAAATCAGCGCCAATTTTTGAGACAATCCCAGCGTTTCTCCTAAGGGCTACAAGCGCAAACCCGGCATAGGTGGGGGCACCGCCGAGAGCATTTTCGATAACTCCCCAAGGCAAAATATTGACATCGATCGCTACATGCCCAACCACGATGACATCAAACTCCACGCTATCTCTCCCCTTTGCCAGCGATGAAATCCTCCACAGCCTGCCTCGCCTCAACATCTGACATCTGTACGGGTGGATGCTTGAAGAAGTAAGCTGAAACACCAACGAGCGGGCCGCATATGCCACGATCGATCGCGAGCTTTACAGCCCTGATGGCATCGATCACCACTCCTGCACTGTTCGGCGAGTCCTCAACGGACAACTTGAGATCGATGGTGAGGGGCACATCGCCAAACTTCCTCCCGCGCATGTGAATGTAGCATATCTTGTTGTCCTTTAGGAAATGCACGTAATCACTTGGACCAACCCGCAAAGGCACATCGTAAGGTACCTGGCTTGCAACCGCTTCCGTCTTACTCACGCGCTTTGAACTCAGGCGTTCTTCCTCAAGCATATTTAGGAAGTCCGAATTTCCGCCCACGTTGAGTTGGTAGCTCTCCTCAAGCTTGACTCCTCGATCGATCAGTAACTTCGCGAGGGTTCGATGTAAAATCGTTGCCCCGACCTGAGACTTGACGTCGTCGCCAGCACAAGGCAGCTTAGCTTCCTCAAACCTCTTGGCCCAATCTTTACTTGAAACGAGAAACTCAGGGATGCAATTTATGTAACCTGCTCCCGCCTCGATGGCTTGTTGAGCGTAATAGCGGGAAGCCTCGTAACTCCCGACTGGTAGATAACTCACCAACAAATCTGCATCCGCCTCTTCGAGCGCCTTTGCGACCTCGACGGGCTTCTGGGTCGGATCAACTGGGACCACGGGCTTCAGGTACTTGCCAAGGCCATCTAACGTCGGACCCTTCATAACTTCTACCCCAAACTTGGGGACATCACTAAACTTGATCGTACAGTTCGGAGGTGTGAATATCGCCTCTGAGAGATCCCTCCCCACCTTGTTCGCGTCGACATCGAAAGCCGCGACGAACTTTATGTCTCGAATGTGGTAGTCGCCGAAGTTCACGTGCATCAGACCGGGGACGAACTGGTCCTCACGCGCATCCTTGTAGTACTCCACGCCCTGCACCAGCGACGACGCGCAGTTTCCGACACCCACAATCGCGACCTTTATTTCAGACATCAAACCACTTGTGGTTGCTTTTTATTTGAAGCCTTACGGGATATCTCCTAGCATGAGGAGGTAAAACTTTCCGTTCATATCGCAAGCGAAACCCACATCGCTAGTTTTGTTCCGATATTTGAGTAAACGTTTCAGCTGCGAACGCCTAATGTGGTAGCTACGACCCGATTTAACGTCGATGAACAGCTTCCTTCCATTCCGCTCGACATGCACATCAACTATTTTCCTTCCACCCATTGGTCTTAGGTTCCAGCCACGTGAGGCGAATAGCTTCGCCAGTTTCGCTTCGGCCCGCTCCCACTTGCGATATTTCGTTTCGCCCAACACACGATAGCATGAAGGGCATTTCCTGCTTTTCCCTCGTGGCCGCCACTCGTACCCACAATTCGTGCACCGGATACTTGTTACAACCATATTTCACACTTGGAAATAGTTCAGAAAATTAAATATTTAAAGCTTGTGGTCTATTTAGAAAGGGTTTCCTTTGGCTATTCGAAGGATGATTAAGAAAACTACTACGGAGATGCTGTGGCCCTACTTTCTGAAGCTTCTCAAGGAACGCCCCATGTATGGGTACCAGCTGCGGCAGGAGATCATCAAGAGATTCAAGTGGAAGCCCCCTACCGTCACATCTTACTTGGTGCTCTACCAGCTCCAGCGTGGCGGCTATGTAACGGTGACATGGCGCGAGCAGCGGGGAAAACCAACGCGCAAGTATTACAAAATAACGAAAAAAGGCGAGGAGCTGTTGGAAGAGGGCATGAAATACTTGAAGGGTCTTTACTCTAAACTTGTCGAAAGGGGCTAGGACAGTCGAAGCTTCGCCACGAATAACCTTTGAGCCACGGTGAGGTGGGTCAGAATAACTACTAGAACTACCGCGTACTGCGTATAGCCCACAAGCGCCCCGATCGCTAGGATTAGGATCCGCTCCCCTCGCTCGGCCACTCCCACATCGAGTCTGCCTGAGCCAGCGGCCTCCGCCCTAGCGCGGGTATAGCTGACCATGAAACTTCCAGTGATGGCTAAAAAACCCCAAGCCCAGCCAGGCATGAAACCAGCTTCAGCCAACCCGCCACAGATGATGCCGGCGAAGATCAGAAAATCAACATACCTATCTACGAAGGAGTCGAGCACCCCGCCAAAGGCCGTTTCTCTACCCATCACCCTAGCGACAGCCCCATCGATGAGGTCGAAGAACCCGCATACGAGGAGGACAAACCCGGCCCAGAGTTGCATCCCATAAGCGAACAGGAGTGCCGCAACGACACCGACCGCCAATCCTATCAAGGTGAAAGCGTTTGGGGGGAAACCAGTTCGCGCGAAGGTCCTAGCCAAGGGTTCTATCATATCACTCACCCGCTCTCGAACCCTGCTCAACACGATTTCACCTCGGCGCAAAGATTTTTGTTTGCCAGCATAAGTGTTTTTGGTGGCGATGATATTTCTTGGCCCTGCGGGCATCCCGACCGTGAGCAAGGAACGGACCACGGTGGGGGGCATCAAGTGCGTGGCGGAACTGAAGCTAAATGCTTTCGAGGTTGAATTTGTTAGACGAGTTGGGATGAGCAACGAAGCGGCGAGGGAAGCTGGGGAGATGGCAAGGGAGCTCGGTGTGCTTTTGTCCGTCCACTGCCCCTACTTCGTCAACCTCTGCTCGCAGGAACCCGAGAAGCTTGAGGCATCGAAGAAGCGCATCCTCGATTCTGTCGAGCGGGCTTTCTATATGGGGGCAGATGTCGTGGTATTCCACCCGGGTTTTTATGGCTCCTTGGCGCCCGAAAATGCATTCAAATCAGTCGAAGAAGCCTGCCGGAACATGCTCGGCCGGATGAAAAGGAAGGGGATAAAGGGAGTTAGGCTAGGGCTGGAGACAACCGGAAAGGTGAGCCAGTTCGGCACGCTCGAGGAGATAATCAAAATATGCAAGAAGCTCAAGGGCTGCACACCCGTGGTCGACTTCGCCCACATCTACGCGAGGCAGGCGGGGAGAATATACTACCCATGGATATTCGAAAAGCTGAAGCAGCTGAAGTTGAAGCACCTACATGCTCACTTCACGAGCATGGAGTGGACGCCCGCAAAAGTCCCATGGGGAGGGAACGAACGGCGTCACCTCGAGCTCAAAGTTAACAAGCCCCCATTCGAGCCACTGGCGAGGGAGGTGCTCAAACGAAAAACCAATATCACCCTGATCTCGGAGTCGCCGATTTTAGAACAGGACTCCCTCAAGATGAAGCGAGTCTTCGAAAATCTAAGATACAGATTTTAACTTACTCACTAGCTCTTCACGCGCGACGAGTCCCTGCTCACCCGTGCTCATGTCGCGGAGCGTCACCACCCCTTTCTCGATGTCTTTCGCCCCGACGATGACAACATTCTTAGCCCCACGAACATCCGCGTGTGCGATAGCCTTGCTGAGCTTTCGCCCCATCAGGTCGAGGTCGACGAGCAGGCCAGCTCTGCGCAACTCTCCCACGATCTTCAAGCTTTCACCTAGCATTTCCTCGCTGGCGGGCAAGATCACGCAATCCAGACGTGCGGGCGGGATTATCATCCCCCGCTTTAAAAGTGCCCCGGCGATGCGGTCGATGCCGAACCCAACACCGACAGCTGGGCATGGGTCGCCGCCCAAGAGCTCAACGAGTTCGTCGTAGCGGCCGCCCCCAGCGACTTGGACCCCATTGACATAGAGCTCAAAAACGAGGTCTGTGTAGTACTCCAGCCCGCGGGCGATCCCGAGGTCAATGGTGAACTTCCCGACACCGAGCGAGCGCGCGTACCCAAGGATCTCGCGCAGATTTTTTAAAGCCGCTTGAGCTTTGGGCAGACGGGCGACGAGTTTTCCCGCTCGTTCCAGAACTTTGGAGCTGCCGCGCAATGCTATCAACGATCTTATCAACCTTTCATCCGCGGCTTTGAAGCGTGCACGATCGAATTCCTCTTTAAGCCTGTTCTCGTCGCGACTATCGATGGCCCGCATGATGGGATCTTGGAAATCGCCTTTCACCCCCGCGCGCGCAAGCACCTCTCGCAACAATCGGATGTGGCCTATGCGGAGTTCATAGTCTGATAGCCCTAACTCCCGCATCACCTCGTCGGAAAGGGCGATCACCTCAGCGTCGGCCTCCCCTCGAGCTGAGCCGATTATCTCCGCGCCCGATTGCAGAAACTGCCTCCATCGATGCGCCTGAGGCTCCTCGTATCGAAAGCATGCACCGAAGTAGCAAAGTTTCACGGGCTTGGGTGCAGCCTTGAGCTGGTTTATGTACAAACGGACGACGGGGGCGGTTAACTCGGGACGGAGAGCGATCTCGCGACCGGATTTATCCTTAAACGCGTAGAGTTGCTTCACCACAGATCCGCCGCTCTTTTTGGTGAAGAGTTCGAGCTGCTCAAAAGCAGGGGTCTCGACCTCCTCGTAACCGTAGCGCTTGGAGACATCCCTCACCGCGCGCTCGACATGGCGGATGCTCGCTAATTCCTTTCCCAACAAGTCTCGGGTACCCTTCGGTTTTTGCATCACAGATCACCTCGGCTAAATCTGCAATGTAAACTCCCAAGTAGGAGACTCGCTCTCGTTGTTCGCATCATCGATCGCTATCACTTTCCACCAATAGTTTTCCACCACAAGTTCGCTCGGGGTATAATTGTCTTCTGGTACATCTAAAGTTATATCTACTTCAGGCGATGAAAAATCTCCATCGTTATCGACGAGCAAGCGATGTTTGGTCGCATTTGTGCCAAGCGTCCATTCGAAGGTTGGAGTGGTATCGCTAGTAGTTGAACCATCGACGGGTGAGAAGAGCGTGGCCGCGCCTGGAGGAGTCGTGTCTATGACGAAGGTCCAGACTAAGGATGAGTTTTCTCCCCACGCGTTGATCGCCACTACCTTCCAAGAGTAGTTATCATCCACCAACGAATTTTCGAGTGCGGGCGTGTAGGCGCTCTCC
>CAZWMM010000005.1:0-12765 GCA_964634985.1 Hadarchaeota archaeon (SeqCode) | reverse complement strand
CGAGCTGAGTGCCCAACTGGGTCGGGCTGACTACTATCATGTTCTTCTCGCGAGCTATCTCGGTCAGCGTCTGGAGTTCCCTAAGCCTAAGCGCAGCTGGGTTTTCCTCGTACTGTTTAGCTGCCTCGGCCATCTTCTTCGCAGCCTCAAATTCACCCTGGGCCATGATCACCCTCGACCTTCGTTCTCGCTCGGCTTCCGCCTGCTTCGCTATCGCTCGCAACATCTCCTCTGGCAAGCTCACGTCCCTTATCGTGACTGCGCTCACCTTTATCCCCCAAGGATCGGTCGCCTCATCAATACTCTTCTGAAGCTGGGTGTTCAACTCATCTCGCTTGGTCAGTAGCCCGTCCAAATCCGATTGCCCAAGGATATCACGAAGCGTGGTCTGGGCGAGCAGGCTCGTGGCCATGATGTAGTGTTCGACTTTCAGTATGGCATCGTTCGGGTTCACCACCCGCATGTAGACGACCGCATCGACATCGACGCTAACGTTATCCCTGGTGACCACCCTTTGTTTTGGTACATCGAGGGTCAGCGTGCGCAAGTCGACCTTCATTAGCCTATCGATCCCAGGCACGATCAGGAAGATCCCGGGCCCCTTTATGCCAGCATATCTCCCCAGCCTGAATTTTACCGCACGCTCGTATTCGCGCAGGATTTTTATCGCAGAGACTAGGAATATGGCGACAATGAAAACTATGGAAATGATTAACCCTTCAATCCACCCTATCTCTATCAATCCAGCCCCCCAGACTCCATTCTAATGCTCCGTATTTAAACTGGAGCCCCGGGCGGGGATCGAACCCGCGACCTCCGCCTTACCAAGGCGGTACTTTTGGCCTACTTAAGTAGTCTACCAGCTGAGCCACCGGGGCATACCGTCGGATTTTATTTAGGTGCTTCTCATTAGAAAAACCTATCTCCCTTAGCCACTTTTGAAGTTGTTTGAGTCCATAAATTTCTACGTAAAGTCTGGGATGTTCAGCTCTATTGTCCTCTCGAACATAAATGCTGTATTTCAGGCAGGCCAGTATTTCCCTTATTTGACAAGCTAACGGCTGACTAGTGGTACAAATTTGAATACGTGGGTAGGGCGCGTTGTAAATCGACCGTAAATCAAAGTATACCGTTCCTTCCGTATCAGCTATCCCTCTCAAGGCCCCAGCAACAAAACAATGCTCTCCTTCAATAATTTCCTCAGGAATTTTTACTGCGAGATTTTTTCTGCCAAGTGGCATATGGAATCTTTTTGTAAAAAGCAGATACAATGACTTTGAGTAAAAATTCATGCGCAACGTATTCCCCAACGTTTTGAAACTCGGGCTGATGTTAAACAATCTTCGGGCGATCGGTGCGAGCGAGTATTTGAAATACCCACCCTCGTAGCGCGCATCGCCAGTAAATTGGGTTAGATAATGGTTGCGATATCGTCTCGTAAATCCATCACCTATGAACGCTCCGATAAACTCGCAAAGTTCTGTGCTTAATTTAAGATTGATATCGAAGCTATGCTTGTCATGTATTTCGAGTAACTTTTGTAATCCGATCATGCGTCCATTTTCAAAGATATGTGGGTACTTCCAGTAGGTTGTCAAGCCGCCTTTTCTACATCCTTCCTTAGTTGGCAAGATCCCCTTCAAATGCAAGATAACAAAGTGGTTTTAAGCGCCTTTGGGGGAGAGAGGTCACCGAAAGTAATTTATAAAGACCCTAAGGAGCCTAAGGGGATTTCCCGAGGTTAGCACTTTAATTATCTTTGGACGATATGGATGCGGGGATAATGTGAAAGTGGGGATTATCGGTTGTGGCAACCTCGGTAGCTCCTTGATACACGGTTTTCTCGAAACGAAGGAACTGAGGGCAGGGGAAATCTTGGGGAGCGATGTGGACAAGAAAAGGCTCAAACAGATGAGAAAACTCGGTATTCAGACGACAAAAGATAACCAAGAGCTGGTAGAGTCGTGCGATGTCATCTTCATCGCGGTGAAGCCGGATGCGGTCGAGTCGGTGCTCAAGGAAACTGAGAAGATCTCAGGAGATAAGCTCTTCCTGTCCGTCGCGGCGGGGGTTTCTACCGAGTTCATCGAGGCACGCACAAGAGCCCGCGTGATAAGGGTGATGCCCAACATCTGTGGGGCCGTGGGAGAAATGGCCTCCTGCTTCTCGCTAGGCAACAGGGTCTCGCGCGATGACAGTGAGCTAGTTGAGAAACTCCTGAACAGCGTGGGCACGACTTTTAAGGTGGAGGAAAAGCTCATGGATGCCATCACGGGCTTGAGCGGGAGCGGCCCAGCTTACTTGTCCCTAGTGATCGAAGCGCTGGCCCAAGCTGGGGTGGAAGAAGGCTTGTCGCGCGAGCTAGCGACGAAGCTCGCAGCCCAGACCGCGAAGGGTGCGGGTGAGCTCGTGCTGAGGGCTGGCAAGACCCCAGCGGAACTCATAGAAATGGTTCGTTCACCAAAGGGTACGACTGCGGAGGGGCTAAAGGTGCTCGAAGAGCGAAAGGTTGCGGAAGCCATGAGGGAAGCTGTCAAAGCTGCTGCTAAAAGATCGAAAGAGCTTTCAAGATAATTGATTAGCTGGTTAGCTCCATGGGGAAGAGAAAGCTGGATCTGAGTGTCGATGACATCCTGCGAAAGTTGCTCGCTGGTAAGCTGACTGTGGAAGAGGCCAAGCGCGAGCTAGCGGTCTTCAACGTGAAACGCGTTGCAGATCTAGCGAAACTAGACATCGGAAGGATGCATCGCATAGGTATCCCGGAGGCGATCTTGGGTGAAGGCAAGGATACATCGACGACGGCGCGCATGGCGATCGCGATGGCTAAGGAAAGCGGGTACGCGCTGGTAACTCGCGCGGGGAGGGAGCAAATTCGAAAGCTCAGGGGCTCGCTACCCAAGGGTTTTGAACTTGAGTATAACGAGAGAGCGAAAACTGCCATCGTCAAGAGGAAAGGGTTCACCTCCAAAAAGATGGGGAGGATAGGGGTGCTCGCCGCAGGCACCGCCGACGTTGGGGTGGCTGATGAAGCAGCGGTTGCAGCGAGGGTGATGGGTTGCGAGGTGCTCAAAGCTTACGACGTTGGCGTGGCTGGCATCCATCGTCTCTTTGAGCCGTTGAAGCGCATGCTCGAAAAAGGGGTCGCTGCTTTGGTCGTGGTCGCTGGCATGGAAGGCTCGCTTCCTTCCGTGGTGGCGAGTTTGGTCGATGTCCCGGTTATCGGGGTGCCAACCTCAACGGGCTACGGTGTGGGTGTGAAAGGGCTGGGGGCGCTTGTGACGATGCTCCAGTCCTGCTCTCCAAAGGTGGTAGTAGTGAACATAGACAACGGCTATGGTGGGGGGGTCTTTGCAGCACTCATCGCTAAACGGCGAGGGTATTAAAAAAGGGATCTAGGCCCTAAAACTTTTCTTACCTCCTCGCTAGTAACCGGTCCTTCCCTTAAGATTTCTAAACGCCCCCCGGTCAAATCTACAACCGTTGAGGGCATTCCGAGCTTGCACTTGTCAGCGTCGAGCGCCAAGTCGATGTGTTTTCCGAGTTGATCTAACGCTTCCCTCACGGTGGACGGCGCTGGTTTGCCGGAAAGGTTGGCAGAAGTTGTGGTGATGGGCCCACCAACGAAATCTATGAGCTTTAACGCGACTGGGTGATCAGGGACTCTCACGCCAACCTTTCCAGTTCCAGCGGTTGCTAGTTTTGATATCGTTGGTTTCGCCTGCAAGATTAGAGTGAGGGGTCCCGGCAGGAATTTTTTGAATATCACCTTTGCTCGGGGGGTTAGTCTCGTGAACTGACGTGCCATATCCAGCGAGTCGACGGCTATGGAGATCGGGTTTTTTAAGGGTCTGGCTTTTGCCACGAAAACTTTAGCAACCGCCTCATCGGAGCAAGCATCCGTTCCCAAGCCGTACACAGTTTCGGTTGGGTAAACGACTAAACCCCCATCCCTAATCGTGGCTGCAGCTTCTGCGATTGCCCCAACGCTGGGTTCCTTCTGACTGACTTCCAAAATTTTGACCATCGACTCACCTTAATGGCGGGAGAGGGGATTCGAACCCCTGAACCCCTACGGAACCAAATATCGGCATCACTCCGGCAACTTTCCCTTGATCCAACTGTAAAAGCGCTCGACCCTTTTCGTGAGTTCCTGCGCATCCGACTCCTCGAACACGGTTTTGTCGTATTCCACCGGGGTTTTGAAATCCAAGATGGAGATGAGCTGACTGGATTTCTCCCTTAACTCCCTTGGATCGATCCCCTCGATGCCAGCGAGGAGCTTTGCGGCGTCGGCGTGTTTTATCCCTTTGTGTTTTCTACCCAAGAAGAAGATCGTCAGCGCATCACATGCTGAGATGGTGCAATGGACGCCTGCTAGGACGGCCAAGTTCCAGCGTTTGCTTGCCAGCTCATCTTTCATACCATCTGAGTATTCTCGGGCCTTCTTGAGGTAGCTTGAATAGAGGTATTTTTCGACCTTTTGCGTTCCGACCACATCAACCACCGAAGGCCACGATGCCTTCTTCTATCTCCTTCTTCAGCCCCCTGCTCATTTTTTTGTACTCGCCCGGAGTGCAAACGAGTATCGACATCGTGTTACCAAAAAGCGTCAATATCTCCTCTCTGAGCTTATCTTGGAGCTCCTTCACCCATTTACCCTTTTTTTTCACGACCAACAATAGGTCTATGTCGCTGTCAGGTCGCTCATCCCCGCGGGCGACGCTCCCGTAGATCACCGCTTTTTGCACCGAGAACCTTTTAACCGTCACCGAAATCCTCCGCCTTAGATGATCCACGATACCCCTCTCCACCTCAAAAGATGGCAGGATGAGTGACTTGGTCAGGTAGTTGTCCCCGTCTACCTTCCAAAGGATGGACTTCCCAACCCTGCGGCTTTTTACGAACCCATAACGCTCGAAAAGAGTAAGGATGTCAATGATACCGCGAACAGAGACGCCGCAATACCCAGACAGTTCTCTAGAAGTGAATTCCTTAGGGTACCGTGTAAGAACTCGCAGTACTTTTATCCTCTCACTGGTCCCAAACACTTCCTCCATCACATTATGGAATTTCATGATCGCACCATATTATGAAGTTAGGTTCAAATATTTAAAGTTAACTTCATGATAGGAAAACCTCAATCGAACTGTTAAATGGTGCGGGGGAGGGGATTCGAACCCCTGAACCCCTACGGGATACGGCCCTGAACCGTACGCCTTCGGCCGGCAAATGGCCTTTGACCTGACTTGGCTACCCCCGCAACCAAAAGTTTAGCGTCACACGACTTTATCCTTTAAGGTGAAACTATATGAGAGCCCGCGATAATTAGAGTTGGGATACTATGCCAGAAATCGACATAGTGGTATGGATATCCGTCTTCCTCGTCCTCGGTTTCGTTTACATGTTATTAACGCCCTACATGATGGGAATGCAGGCCCGCCTCGGGATCAGACAGCTGCGCAAATCGGTTGGCGAGATCCAAGGTTGGGCGAAGGAAAGCAGGAAAATAGCCCTCAACGCCATAACCAAACAGGGACGCCCGAAGCGTGACATCGAGCAGGAATTCGATAACCTCCTCGAGTTCATCGCCATCGAGCCAGTTCACGAAGATCCGGCTGGGGTCCTTCGCAGGCTCGAGCATGTACTCGACGTGCGGAAAAAAAGATTTGAGGGCATCATCGCACGCTTCGCCCCAAAGGCCGACCCGGAGGTTGCGGCGAACCTAGAGATGACTATCGAAGGGGCGATGGCGAGCTTCACGCTGTTCCGGATCCTGCGCCATTTCACGCTCCTGGCGGAGAAAACGAAAAACTACCAGCTCGTCATGATCATCCAAATGCAAATGCCCTTCATCAAAGAATACGCAAAATCCTTCGTCGACGCAACCAAGGCGTTCGCCGATGGGAAACCGATAGGCGATGGGATGGGCGCGATGGTAGCTACCAAGCTGATCGACGACGCACCCTGCCGAGAACTCGTCGAGGATACCGTTTGTGCCGAGACGAAGTTCGATGGACGGAAGCTGCTCGTGGTCAAGGCGAAGGGACCAGGGGGTAGAGTAGGCAAGCCAGGCGAGCTCATAAAGCGCCTGGTCGAGCGCCGAAAGGTGAGCCGCATCATCATGATCGATGCAGGGCTGAAGCTCGAGGGCGATGTCAGCGGTCAGGTGATCGAGGGCGTTGGGGCTGCCATAGGAGGGCCGCCGGTCGATAAGTATAAAATCGAGCAGGTGGCGGTGAAACGCGAGGTACCGCTCGATGCGATAGTGATCAAGGAGTCCTTCAAAGAGGCGATAAAACCGTTCAACAAGCGCCTCGCTCGATCCGTAGATGTCGCAGTCAAGCGCGTGAAGCAGGCGATCCGGGAGCGAACGAAGCCCGGCGATGTCGTGATCGTAGCGGGAATAGGCAACACGATAGGCGTTGGGCAGCGGGCCAAGGATCTGCCGAAGGAGTTCCCAGCCCCGCCTAAGGAAGAGGAAAAAGAGATAGAATCGAACATGCTTCCCTTCCGCTAATCGCCTTTTATGCGATGAGGAAAATATTCTAGAGAAGTGGTATGCATGCGACGTTACAAACACCTAGCAGATGTCCAAAAGACGATGTGGCAACCGGAACGGATCCGGAACATAGGGATAGTTGCCCATGTCGATATCCCATAGCGCTTAGCTGCGGGACGACCTCACGGAAAAACTACCCTCACGGACAGCTTGGTCGCCGCATCGGGCATCATAAGCTTTGATCTTGCGGGTGAGCAGCTCTTCACCGACTTTCTCGAGATTGAGCAGCAACGGGGGATAACCATCCAGACCGCTGCGGTCAGCCTAGCGCACGATTTCGGTGGGCAGGGGTACCTCATCAACCTCCTCGACACTCCAGGCCACGTCGACTTCAGCGGAGACGTGACGCGGGCCCTGCGGGCGATCGACGGAGGGGTAATCGTTGTTGATGCCGTTGAATCGATTATGCCTCAAACCGAAACCGTGCTCCGCCAAGCTTTACAGGAGCGGGCGCGACCTGTGCTTTTCATCAACAAGGTTGACCGTCTCATCGATGAACTCAAGCTAACCCCTGATGGCATGCAGGCGCGCTTCGCCAAGCTCATCACCAAATTTAACGAGCTGATCCGGAGGTATGCTCCCCCCGACCTTGCCGATAGATGGCAGGTAAGCGTTGAAGAGGGCTCAGTCGCCTTCGGGTCCGCGCTAGAGAAGTGGGCCCTCTCGGTGCCCCAGATGAAGGCCAAGGACATAAGCTTCAAGGACATCATCACAGCCTACCAGACGGGAACCCAATCGGAGCTGGCAAAGAAGAGCCCCCTCTACGAGGTCGTGCTCGACATGGTAATCCGTCATCTCCCCAACCCTGCGCAGGCACAGGCGAGCCGGATTCCAAAGATATGGAAAGGTGATTTGGAGAGCGAGCTCGGCAAGGACATGCTCTCCTGCAACCCCGAGGGTAAAATATGCATGATCGTCACAGACATCATCGTCGACGAGCAAGCAGGGGTCATTTCGACGGGACGAGTTTTCTCCGGCACGCTTGAAAAGGGAAAAGCCGTGAGGCTCGTGAGTGCGGGAGAAGATGCGCGCATTCAGCAAGTGGGCGTGTACATGGGACCGAGTCGTGTAACGGTCGACCGGGTGCCAGCTGGGAACATCGCGGCCATCGTGGGAATGAAAGGAGCGTACGTCGGTGAAACCCTCGTAGAAGCTGGAGTCGAGGGGAAGGGCTTCGAGGAGCTCCGCTACATAAGCGAGCCAGTCGTCACCGTCGCCGTCGAGCCCAAGAACTTCCAAGAGCTGCCCCAATTGGTGAACAAACTCAAGAAGATCTCGCGCGAGGACCCGAACGTGCGCGTTAAAATAAACGAGGAAACAGGCGAATACCTCGTTTCGGGCATGGGCGAAGTCCACCTGGAGATCGTCGAGTACAATCTGAAGGAGGCCGGGCTCGAGGTAAAAACATCCGAGCCCATCGTCGTCTACCGCGAGTCGCTGCTCGACAAAGCCAGACGGATCGAGGGGAAATCGCCTAACAAACACAACCGCTTCCTCATCTCCGTCGAACCCCTTGAACCGGGAGTCATCAAGGCGATCGGGGAGGGTAGGGTCACCCCTAAGCAAGAGCGCAGGGAGCGAGCGAGCGTACTCCGTGAGCTGGGCTGGGAGACCCATGCCGCGCGAAACGTCGTGTCTATCATCGGCCCCAACGTTCTCGTCGACGTGAGCAAGGGTGTGCAGTACATGCGGGAGGTCGAGGACTACGTCATTGAAGCCTTCAAGGAAGTCGTGGAAGAAGGCCCCCTGATGCGCGAACCAACGAGGGGGCTTAAGATACTGATCGAAGACGCGATGCTGCACGAGGATTCGGTTCATCGCGGCCCAGCGCAGATCATCCCAGCCGTTAGGCGCCCTATCCAAGCCGGAATCTTGCTCGCAAACCCGGTGGTGCTGGAACCCCTGCTGAAGCTTGAGGTTCGCGTTCCCCAGGAGTTTATGGGTGGGGCCACAAAAGTCATCCAGGGGCGCAGGGGAAAAATCCTAACTATGGAGTCGGAGGAGGACATCGCGATCATCAAGGCCTCGCTGCCCGTGGCGAACTCCTTCGGGCTAGCCGCTGAAATGCGCTCGGAAACCGAAGGCAGGGCGATCTGGGGCACCGAGTTCGATCGGTTCGAGCAGGTGCCGAGGGAACTCCGAGAGCAGGTGATCCGTGACACTCGGAAGCGGAAGGGGCTGAAGCTCGAGCCCCAAAAGCCTGAGGACTTCATGGAGTAAAGCAGATCTATTTCATCGCGTTTGCTTAGCTACCAAACAATCGGCTATTTCTCCAAATTTCTCAGGCGGTAGGTCCATCACATGCGCCTCCGCGAGCCCCCTTGGAAGCGATCGATCGATCATGGACCTCCTCTCTGCCTTCGACATGCCCTTATCCGGAAAAATCTCTCCGAATGAATGATGAAGCGCGTTTCGAACCCGCTGGCGTCGGTGTTGGAATAGCGCGCGGACCACTCTGAAAAACATGTCTTTGCCCACGACTTCAAATGGCGGCTCGCGTGGGCTGAGCCTGACGATCGATGAAGTGACCTTTGGTTGGGGTACGAATGCTGTAGGCGGTACTTCCTCGAGTAGCTCAACCTCCGCGCGATAATAAACGTTCACGGTCAGGCGGCTGTATTCGTCGGACCCCGGCTTCGCCACGAGTCGCTCGGCGAACTCCCGCTGGTACATCAGAACGGCCGAGGAAAAATCGCGCTCGAGCAACCTAAACGTTATATCTGAAGAAATGCTGTAAGGCAGGTTTGCCACCACCTTGTTGAATTCTGGGAACTCTATGCGCAACGCATCGCCGCAGAGCAACTCGACGTTTGGACAATCCTTCAGCCGCTCCCTTAGGATTTCTACGAATCTTCGGTCACGCTCCACCGCGATGACTTTCCCGGCCCGCTGTGCGAGCAGGCATGTCAAGTTTCCCGTCCCTGCACCTATCTCAAGCACGATATCGTCATGCGAGAGCTCTGCGTAATCCATCATCCGCTCGAGAACGATTGGATCGATAACCTGATGCTGCCCTGCTCGCTTGCTGAGCCTTATGCCGTGCTTGCGTAGCAGGGTTAGGGTCTGATTAAGCATCGATTAATATTTGCGCGCGTTTGATTAAAGTGGGTCGGCCATGGTTTCAGAGGCGTTCCTCCGCGGGAAGGAAGAGCTATTTGTGCGACTGAAGCGTGGGGGGGCTTTGACCCAAGAACTCGAGCGCGCCATCAGAGATCTCTACGGGGGGCGGGGGGAGAGGGCGATTGAGGCTATCAGAAAGCGAGGTGTTATAAAAAGAGGGCAACGTTGGTTCGTTCGGGGGAAAGCCGACGAATACGAAGTCGTGCGAGCTTTTTGTTCCTGTCGCGACTACGTCATGAACATAGCCACTAAGAAAGCAGAAGCCGACATGTGTTACCACGCCCTCGCGAAGAACATCTGCGAAGCGCTCGGTACCCACTACGTGCTCGAGCAAGGGGGCGAAAGTTGATTCAGGTGATGAGATGCGGCTCGTGATCAAGTTCGGCGGCATCCCCATGAAAGACGGCAAAGGAATCCGTAGAGCTGCTGAATTTGTCGCCGGTCGTAGACGCAAGCAAGATGAGGTTGTGACCGTCACCTCCGCCATGGCCGGAGTCACCGATGAGCTCTTGGCGATCGCACACAAGTTAATCGGGCCCCGCGCCAATCCCAAGCGACTGATCCCCGAATTTATGAAGCGCATCTCGGACAGACACTTCCGAGCCTGCCGGGTTGCCATCACGGATAAGGATTCTCTCTATCGAACCACGCGGGCGGTCAAAAGCACGCTAGATGGTCTGGAGCGCGTGCTCACGGGGGTTTCCTACCTCGGCGAGCTTTCCCCCCGATCGCTGGACCTCGTGCTATCGTTCGGGGAGCGCCTCTCGGCTCCCATCCTCGCTGGGGCCGTTGAATCTTTGGGGGTTCCCTCTCGACATCTGACGGGCTTTGAGGCAGGAATCCGTACTGACGACCGCCACACCGAGGCCCGGCCGCTATTCGAAAAAACACGAAAACTCGTCCGACAACGGTTGAACAAAATTCTATCCGCTGGAGAGATCCCTGTGGTAACGGGTTTCATCGCCGGCACAGAGGACGGCATCATAACGACGCTAGGGCGCGGCGGTTCCGATTACACGGCATCAATACTGGGTGAAAGCTTGGGAGTCGACGAGATATGGATAATGACCGATGTCGATGGGATCATGACCGCCGACCCGAAGGTGGAGCCCCGAGCGAAGGTGATCGAAGTTATCTCCTACCTAGAAGCGACCGAGCTCGCCTACTTCGGCGCGAAAGTGCTTCACCCGAAGATGATCGCACCTGCAATGGAGCTGAACATCCCCGTGCGGGTACGCAACGCTCTCAAACCCAAACACGAGGGGACGCTGATCGTCCGGAAGCCCAAGCGAATCGAAAGGATCGTCAAGGCAATAACCGCCAGCAAAAACGTTTCGCTGATCACCGTGGGTGGGGCTGAGATGATTGGTGCCCCGGGAGTGGCGGCGATGGTCTTCGACATCCTCGGGCGGACTGGCATCAAAGTACTCATGATCTCCCAGAGCTCTTCCCAAGCGAACATAAGCTTCGCCGTTGACCGCAAGGATCTGGATGCTGCTCTCCGTGCCCTTCGCGGGGAATTCGCCAAACGTCGCATAGAATGGAGTATTACCTACGATCGAAACGCAAGTGTGATCGCGACCGTGGGGGCTGGGATGAAAGGCACGCCTGGTGTTGCTGCTCGAGTTTTCAACACGATGGGTCGAAAAAATGTTAATATCCTGATGATCGCCCAAGGGTCATCGGAGCTGAACATCTCATTCGCGGTGGGTGGGCGAGATGCGGTTAAGGCTGTGCGCGCGTTGCACAGCGAGTTCAAGCTGGGACATAGGTCGTGAGGGATGACCGAACTCAGTACTGCAGTTGTAAAATTCCTCAAGCAGCGATATGGGGCCGAGATCGCACGGCGATGGTACCGTGACCCATTCAAGCTGTTGATCGGTTGTGTATTATCGCAGCGCACGAGGGAAGAAAACACGGATGCGGCTTGCAAGTCACTTTTTGCCGTTGCGTCTACGCCCGAACAAATTCTTAAGCTGCCAACGCCGAGGTTGCAACGACTCATCAAACCGGCTGGGCTCGCAAAGCAAAAAGCTTTGAACATCAAGCGGATCTGCCGAATCCTTCTGGAAAAATATGGGGAGAAAGTACCGGCCAACCGGCAGCAGTTAATGGAACTTCCTGGGGTTGGCCCAAAGACGGCCGATGTAACCCTTTGTTACGCCTTTGGTCAACCGTGCATCCCTGTGGATACACATGTAGCTCGCATTAGCAAACGGCTTGGACTAGTGGACGAACGCGCCAAAGTTGAGCGCATTCAGGAGAAGCTGAAAAAAATTTTCCCAAGAGAAGACTGGCATTTGATCAACCGCGGCTTCGTTCTTTTCGGGCGGGAGATTTGCTTGCCCAGATATCCCAAGTGCAACGTCTGTCCGCTCAAAGCTCTCTGTAAATTCGGTTAAAGGTGTGAAAGCTCGTGAACTACCCCCGCAAAAGTTAACAAACCCAGATCCACGAGCACGCAGATGATGTACTACATGTACGCCTCATGTTCCATCACCTTGACTCCGTTCTCGCGCAAAAAATCGATGAATTCGCGGGCCGTTTTAAGAGGTAGCGCGATCACGCCCTTCCCAAGCACGTAACAGTCTCTTCGAGCCGTGAGCCCTCCGTATTGGTACTCCTTGACCCGTCTCCCCACCTTCTTGCGGGAAGTGTAGCCATAGACGCGGCGTGCCACGCGCTGGCGAACTGTAGAGCTGCTCGAACCGAGGTCGTAGGAGATGATGCTGTAGGGTTTGAGGGCAAGCCGCTCGGGCGTTAGCATCAGCTTGCCGTAAAGCACCTCCCCTTCCCGCATTATCTCGCCGAGCAGATCGGGTCCGATGTCCTTCAGGTTTGTGAGCACGGGCCTCACCTCACGATGCGGTTTTAGTACGGTGATGAGCGCCGTGAGTTCCGCCAGGTGCTGCTCTGGGTTCGGCTCATCGAATATCATGAGGAGGTCGATGTCGGAGCTGGCGCCGAACTCCCCGCGCACCATCGAGCCAAAGAGCACTACGCCTTCGAGAGTGGGAGGGGCCCAACTCCTGACCTTCTCCAGGAAGCGCTCGATGAGCTTTCGGTCGGCTTCAGGGAGCTTCGGC
>CAZWMM010000004.1:0-13246 GCA_964634985.1 Hadarchaeota archaeon (SeqCode) | reverse complement strand
AAAAACCCGATTACAAAGAACCGTATGTCTACTTCCCTCTCCATTTCGAACCTGAAATAGCCACGATGCTTTTGGCACCTTTCTACATGGATCAAATAGCGCTGGTAGAGAACATAGCGAAAAGTCTGCCGATAAACTTCAAATTGTATGTGAAAGAGCATCCAATGATGTTTGGTTCTCGGCCAACATCGACTTATGAAAGGTTGTTGAAAATCCCCAATGTCCGACTGATCGACCCATCGGCGAGTTCTTACAAATTGACCAAAAATGCTAGGATGGTCACGGTAATCACGGGTACCGTGGGTTGGGAAGCACTGTTGCTCAAAAAACCAGTCATCACTTTCGGGCGTGTATTTTTCAACGAGCTGGACATGGTGAAAAAGGCGAAAGATATAACTTCGCTCCCAAGGCTCATACGCGACGCGCTCGATAATTACAAACACGACGAAGAACAATTGGTTAAATTTACCACTGCCGTGTTCGAGGCGTCTTTCAGCGCAGGGCTCGAAGTGGGCGGAGGGAGCTTGGAAGAAACACTCTCCCATCGGGATTTCAAGGTTTTCATAGGCGCACTCATGGAAGAGATAGGTATTAAGCCGCTTGTTTCAAAATAATTATCTTCTTACAAATTTCTCAATGATTCTAGCCAACCGTTTCGGAATTGGCACGACACCTTTCAAGAGCCTTAGGTCGTCCCTGTTTATGGCCCTCATCGCTAAGATTAACGCAGCGTAGAACAGCAAGCTGGGTATCACGACGATGATGGCTTCTAGCCACCATGGGGATATAATGACGGTAGATTTGAGATCGAAGAGTAGGAGCAATGTAAGCAGCCCCGCCCCAAGCATTTTCAAAATCGACGATGTGGGCATGGTGAACTTGACGAATTTCCGCATAAGATAAAGTATGAGGAAAAGACCCACAAGAGCCGAAATAAATGTAGCCATCGCTGCTCCCTCAATGCCGAAGAGGGGTATTAAAACCAAGTTGCCGATGAAGTTTAAGCTAGCCATCACAAAGACAGCCTTGGTGACGATAATAGGTTTTCCTATCCCTGACGCCACGCATTGTAAAATTCCCCACGGGGTAGTGGCGATTATCGCAACCGTTAGAATTTGGAGTGTTGCAGCCGCAGCCACATAATCTGCTTTGCCAGCAAACGAGAGTAGAACTGTGCCCGGAAAAATCATGAAAACAAAAACTGCGGGGATAATAATCATGAACGAAAACTTCATGAGGAAATGCGTCGCCCGACCGAGGAGCTTTTTTTTTCGCCTTGCCCAGAGCTCTGACGTTATCGGTAGAAGAACGATGCCGAGGGCGGCTGGAAAATACGACAGTAAGTACGCGAGTGGCTGAGCAGCCTGATAGTAACCAACCTGCGTGGTGTCGCGAAATATACCGATCATGATGGTGTCGGTGTAGGTCATGAGGAGTGCACCCATACCGCCGATAAAGACTGGCAGCGCAAATTTCCACATTTTTCTGATTAAGGGTTTTTTAATCCGAATTTTTTCCTTGATGATTTTGGGATGTTTTTTATGAAAAATCGCCAACCAAACAATCACAAGTATCAATGCAGCGATGAGGTATGCAAAAGCTACGCCTCCGACTCCAAGAGAAAAAACGTGAACCGAAAAGACGACTAGGATAAAAGTCAAAAGTATGTAAAAGATTTCCATCCCCGCAAACGTTACCGCATCCTGAAAACCTTGAAAAGAGGCCCGGAAAGCGTGGAAGAAGACCATCATAAAAAACCAAAGACTCAAAAATTTAATCACGATTGATCCAGCCAGCGTTCCACAGAACGCCATGGCAATCTGATCGGAGAAGATGAATAGAACGAGTGTTATCGGGAGCGCAAAAAGGGATTGGAAAAGCATGGTGGCAGCAATTGATGATTTAATTTCACCAAACCGCTTTTTTATCATAAATTCCGGGATGTGTTTCGCCAGGGCTGAGTTAAGACCCAATTCCCGGAAAAGAGCGAGGAATGAGACTAACACGAAGACCAAGTAAAACAACCCGTAATCGGGAACTGTGAGAAAGCGCATCAAAAACATTCGGAGAACAAGCCCCGTGACGCCGGCTATGATGAGGGCTACAAAAATAATAGTGCTGCCTTTCACAAGTCGTCTTGCATAATCTTTTGGCTCAGCCATAACAAACACACTTTGATTTCACGAAATCGTGCCTAATATCTCATTTGCATAAATAAAATATCATGGATTTAAGCTTCTGCACCAAATTGAAAATAACGAGATAAGGTGCAAGCAGTCGAGGGGGGGAAAATGAAAAACGCGACTTTGGCCGAGAAGGATATCGACCCATACGCTACCTATGCAGAAATTAGGGCAAAACCTGGAAAAATGGACTGGGAGTTAGCTAGGGGACCAGAGTACTGGGAATACCGCCGAAAGTGGGAGGAGTACCCAAAAAAGATGTACCATGGAGATTTCCCCATCCACTTGGACATAGAAACGACTAACGCTTGCAATTTAAAATGCCCCATGTGCCCTCGCACGATTATGGCTCTTGACAAAGTAGGAAAGGTGGGATATATGGATTTTGCATTTTACAAATCCCTGATCGACCAAGGAGCTGAAAATGGTCTGTGCTCGGTGAAGCTGAGCTACCTAGGTGAACCCCTCATCCACCCAGATGTAGTGAAGCAGGTCGAGTACGCGAAGGAGAAACGGGTAATCGAGGTCATGTTCAACACCAACGCCGTCGCTCTCACCGAGGAGCTCTCGCGCAGGCTGCTCGACGCTGGGCTAGACAGCATATTCTTTTCGATTGACTACACATCCCCCGGAAAATACAACAAAGTGAGGGTCGGGGCGGATTTCCACCAAGTAGTCAGAAATGTAAAGAAGTTCGTCGAGCTCAGAAACAAGCTCGGCTACAAACATGTCCAGACGCGAATTTCCATGGTTCGAATGGATCACACCCGAGAGGAGCTCAAGAATTACAAAAAATTTGGGTTCGAGGAGCTCGGGGTCGACGGGGTGGGCTGGGGGGAACTCGCTGAGTATCCCCTTAAAGAGGATAAATACCCACAGTACTTTAACCCGGGCTTCGTCTGCGCTCAATTATTCCACCGGATGTTCATAATGTGGGACGGTGTGGTTACCCCTTGCTGCGTTGACAACGATAGGGAGTTAGTCGTCGGGAATGCGAGGAAGGAAAAATTGAAGGATATATGGCTTAATGAGAAGTACGAAGAGCTCAGAAGAATTCACATCGAAGGGCGGTACTACGAGATCTCCCTTTGCCGCAAATGCCTCGTGCCTGTTTCCTCGTTGAAGAAGGGAAAGTAGGGGACCAATATACGCGCAATCGGCATCATCCCTGCCCGCGCTGGTTCGAAAAGGGTGCCTGGTAAAAATACCCGCCCGTTAGCTGGAAAGCCCCTTATCAGATACACGATCGAAGCCGCCCTCGACAGCAAGCTCGATCGGGTGATCGTTTCGACGGAGGACGAGAGGATAGCCTCGCTCGCGAGGGATTTCGGGGCAGAGGTTCCTTTTTTGAGGCCCGAGGAGCTGGCTACGGACGAGGCGTCATCCCTATCTGTGCTTTTACACTGCCTCAAGCATATTGAAGGAAAGGAAAAATTTTTCCCCGATGTCGTCGCGTTTCTACAACCAACCTCGCCTTTTCGGACTGGCAAGCACATCGAGGCCGGATTGGACATGCTACAAAAATCCGGTGTGGACTCGGTTATCGGTGTCTGCGAGGTTGAGCCGAGCTTTCATCCTTATTCCACGTACGAAAAGGACGAGAATGACAACTTGAGGGAGTTCATCGAGATCCAGAAAAAGCCGCTGCGCTCCCAAGATTTCCCAAAATTGTACAGGCTGAACGATGCGCTGTTCATCAGCCGGAGGAGGTATTTCGACGTCGTGAATGAGTACTCACCTTGTTTCAACCCGAAGAGTGTTAAAGGGATCGTCATGGACCGGGTCAGCTCGATCAGCATCGACGACGAGTTCGACTTTTTATTGGCGGAGTTTGTAGTGAGATCCGAGCTGTTTAAAAGCAAGAGGTGAAAGTTTGAAACTTGTGAAGGCTGGTGGCAAAACGATAAGCGATGGTCACCAAGACAAAGTGAAGTAGTATACATGGTGATCGAACGAAGACAGCAGTTTTCATAACCGTACGGATAAAATCGACTCGATTGCCAAGAAAGGCGCTGCTCAAGATAGAGGACAGGACCACCATAGAGCACCTCATCGACAGGGCTAAAGCTGCAAAGCTTCCGGATCTCGTCGTCCTCTGTACATCCACTCATCCAGATGATTCGATCCTCGTCGATGTAGCGCGTAGGAATGGCATCGAGGCCTTCAGAGGTGACCCGGAAGATAAACTCGATAGATACCTCCAAGCTGCGAGAAAATATGGGCTGGACTTCATCGTGAACATCGATGGTGACGATATCATTTGCGACCCCGAGCTGATAGATCGGACGATAGAGCACTTCGAGAAGACCAAAGCTGATTACATCGGATGGAAGGGTTTTCCCGTGGGTGCCGTTCCGGTTGGGGTCAAGGTAAAGGCGCTTGAGCGGGTCAGCAAGTTAAAACAGGAGAAAGATACTGAGGTGTGGGGGGGATATTTCACTGACACGGGACTCTTCAATGTTGAGTACTTGGAAGCCGATGAAACCCTCAGATACCCTAAGTTCAGAATGACCCTTGACTACCCCGAGGACCTCGAGTTCTTCAAAACTGTCTTCAAAAAATTGTACGCTCCCAGGAGAATTTTCTCATTGAGGGAAGTCGTGGAGCTGCTCAAAGAAAACCCTGAAATCGCGAAGATAAACCAGAAAGTGCAAAAGGCGTACGAGGCAAGGCTGCAAAAGCATGTCAAGCCGAGGCTGAAAAAAGTAGAAAGTTCTTGCCCATAACAAAAGCCAATGGGATTCAAACAACCTGCAGCTGAAATGCGCTAGAGACCACCCATCTCTTCATAAACTTCTTCAATCGTGCTGGTTATTTTTTCCCAATCGTATCGCTGCGCGAACTCAGCAGCATTTTTGCCCATATCAGTCCTCAGTCGTTCGTTCTTCAAAAGTGAGCGGGTTTTCTCTGCAATAGCTTCAGGGGCCAATTTCACGAAGAACCCTGTTTTGCCAGCAAGAATCAACCGTTTGTCTATCCCAAGCGGATGATCCACCGCAATCACGGGTAAACCACAAGCGTTTGCCTCTAACGTCACTATGCTGGCGCCACCTTCCTGAATTGACGGTATCACAAAGATTTTGGAAGATTTCATGCGTGCCGTGACTTCCCCGAAATCCTCCACGAAACCGAAAAATTTGACGTTAACTTTTATACCCATTTCTCCCGCCATACTTTCAAGTCTAGCCCTCTCTGGACCATCGCCTATTATCCCCGCCCTAAGCTCGGGGAACTCCCCTTTCAACAAACTTATGGCTTGAAGCAAAACATCAACATTTTTTGGCTTGATCAGCCGCCCGAGGTAAACCACATCGAGTTCCTCTTCAGATGGGGGGACGTTGCGCATCCGGTCGTAGTCGATGCCGTTGGGAACCACGCTAATTTTATCCCCTTCCACGCCCAGAGAAATCAAATCATCCTTGGTCTGGTCCGAAACGGCGATGATCCTATCGGCTAGCCCGAGCAGGATCGTCTTTTCCATCATCCTTCCAATTGCACCCAACCCCCCTAGATATTCCCGCCAGTATCCTCGCCAAACCTCGTGCCATGTGACGGCGAGTGGCGAGCGCTTTGCTAGGGCACCGATTTTCGTTGGGAAAGAATGAAGATAGGGGGCCTGATAGCAGTCTATGACATCGAAGCGCTCTTTTAGCATGTGGGGCAAAACAGCTTTCGCGAATTTTACGGCCGCGCGCATAGACCTCCGCCCTTTAGAATAAAGCGGCATTTTTTTGCAAACCCCATGGAGGTACACGCCCTCCCTTTCGATGGTCGGCTCATCCCCCCACCATCCAATGCCGAAGATATGAACTTCGTGCCCGCGCTTGACCAAACGCCTAGAGAGTTCGTAAATCCTCTTTTCGGCGCCTCCCTTGATGAAAGGGTAGATTGCGTCGTGAACGTAGGCGATTTTCATTTTACCTACTTTACTCCTGAGTTTCTAACAATTTAGAGGTGCTGGGGGCATTCAAACTAAAGCTTCACGACGCGCCCAGTCTTAGATGATTCATAAATCCCATGGACCATCTCTATCACTTTCATGCCGTCGTAACCAGATGCCATGGGTTGTCGCTTTTTCTTTACCCCCCCAATGAAATCCTTGAGCTCTAGCTCATAGGACTGCGGTGGCTCGGTGGAGTAATCGAACACTTGGCGGATCTCCTTCCGGTCCCCGAGGGTCGTTTTGCTCGCCCCCAATCGGTTATCGATGAAAAGGCAGCCGTCCGACCCATATACCTCCATGTACATGTACCCCGACCACTCCGTCCACGAGGACTGGATGAACGCCATTCGCCCATCTTGGGTTCTAAAAAGCCCCATCCCGTTATCCTCGACGGCGATCGGCATCTGGAGCCTGCGCACGTGACCGAAACAGTCCGAGAAATCTCCCATAAACCAGCGGAATAAATCGAGGATGTGGGCCCCGTTATCCAGCATGGTTCCCCCTCCAGCGATGTCCCGCTTCACGTTCCAAGCGTGCAGCACCTTCTTTCCGTCGTGGCCGATCCACCCCCGGATGAAGAGTGGCTTGCCGATCGCTTTTTTGTCGATCAGCTCCTTCGCTTTCTTTACATTAGAGAAGTAGCGGAGGTTCGACCCAGTTTTCAGGAAGACTTTGTTTCGCTTCGCGGCGTCCACCATCGCCCGGGCTTCCCTTGGGGTTCGCGCGAGGGGTTTTTCGCAACAGGTTTGCTTTCCCGCTTCGAGCGCTGCGATCGTGATGGGAGCGTGGAATTTGTTCGGGGTCGCTACTATGACGCAGTCCACATCGGCCCGTTTCACAGCTTTGCGATAATCGGTCGAGTAATCGCACCCTAGCTCACTAGCCATTTTCGAAATTCGTCTTTCGTCGAGGTCCACCAGACATGCAACGTGCCCACCGGCTTTCCCAACCGCTTTCACCCTGCGCGTTCCGAATCCGCCAATCCCAACCACAGCGAATCGCAGTTTGTCTCCCATGGGTTCACTTGCTTTCGGCATTTTCTTGGATGGATATCAAGGTTTCCACGACTTGATCAATTTGCTTCTTCGTCAGTGTATTGCCTGAGGGGAGATAAACTCCTTTGTCCGATAGCTGGTCTGCAACTGGGAATTTTTGACCTGCAAACTGTTTAGCGTAGAGCGGCTGGGCGTGAACCGGATAAAAGGCCCTTCGGGAGTCCACGCCTTTTTCTTTCAGACGTACCATCAGCTCGTCCCTGTTCAGCCCGAAATTTTTCTCGATCAAAATCGTGTACATCCAATAAACATTTTTAGCCCATTTTGCCTCGGGAGGTAGGGAGATTCCCTCAACCTTCTCCAACAGAGAATTGTAGTAGAGAGCATTTCGGCGCCGAGTTTCAACATACTCGTCGATGTGCTCGAATTGCGCCACCCCGACTGCAGCTTGGAGGTTCGTTAGGCGATAGTTGAAACCCAAGTGCTGGTGCCAGAATCGCTTTTCCTTTTCAAACGCTTGATCCCTCAGCATTCGTGCTCGCTCGGCGAACTCCTCGTTGCTTGTGACGACCATTCCCCCTTCTCCCGTGGTGATTATCTTGTTAGCGTAAAAGCTGAAGCACCCCATATCTCCGAGCCCACCGGTCCGCTTACCCTTGTATTCAGCTCCGTGAGCCTCAGCGGCATCCTCGAGCAGGTGGAGGTCGTGCTTTTTCGCGATTTCAATTACCGGATCCATGTCTGTCGGATGTCCGTACGTATGCATGGTCATGATCGCCTTCGTCCTCTTCGTGATCTTCTCCTCGATCTTGGTTGGGTCCATGTTCCAAGTCATGGGCTCCGAGTCAACCAGCACTGGCTTTGCCCCTGTGTAAGTCACGGAGTTGGCGGTCGCGATCATTGTATTGTGAAGCAAAATACCTCCGAATCCTCCTATGAACCTCTCATTTTCTACCGATATGTCGTAAACGAAAGCTTTTGAGGGCTTCACTCGCTCTATTTTCTTGATCTTCACGAAGCACAGGTCAGAGTTCAAAAGAAGCTTGGCGTTGGTGGTCAAATCACATCCATGTTTTTCGGCATATTCTAGAATGCGCCCCCTACCCACCCGCTCTTCTTTAAAGGGGACAATATGGGACAGGTGGGCATGGTTTATCGGGACAAGTTCTTGGGTGGGCGAGACATCTCGAAAAACGCTTCGCATCGTGCTAGCTTTATCATCCAGCCCAAGTAAAGAACCTAATCTCTGAATATTTATGACATTGGAAATCTGTAGCATTATATAATGGCTCTCCGACAGACTTTGACCCGTTTTCTTTATCTCATGAGCCGGAGTTTTTTGGTCGTGATAAACGGAAACAACAATCCCCAGTTGCAAAAACAGATAGGCTAAATCCCGGGCTAGAATTTCACTTACTGTATTACACCTCCACAAATTAGATAACTTCCCATATTTGTCCTCACAGGACCTGATGTTTCCATCGCCAAGTAAGTATCCTCTCAAAAATTCCGCCTTGGATTCTTCATCCACGTTGAGGATGAGATCAGGAACTCTTTTATCCTTAGCATTGCTCCCTGCATTTAGACTTTTGAGAAGAAGGCAAAACATCCTGTCATCGTATTGGAGTTGGGTTTCCCACGGAGTTTTATTGAAGCGTGCGGACAGACCAAAGAGCTTTGTGATGATGTTTTCGACATCGCGGATTAGATCTTCTTCACGAGCGCCGAAACTGAACTGCACACGGTATCCCAAGCTAGGATAAATTGTTATGGATCCCTCAGAAACGTAATATCCAAGCAGGCGACAAAATTCCAAGGAAACGTTCAAAAACAGTTTCCACATGTGCCCGTGCTTCCCACTAATGTAAGCATCGGCCGTTTGAAGCATGGATAATACTTCAGGATACATTTTGGCGACGATAAAGGGTAGCCGACGATGGTGCTTATGACTCTTCAGTCCCTTTATCTTTTTAGATGCACCGATTTTGTAAAGCCAATCGAAAATGTGCAGGGGGATGTTTCCTAAAAACACATCCTTCAATTCTCGGTCGGGTAATTTAAGCAACTCTTCTGGGAGATAAATTTTCCTCACCGGGGCGGGATTGTTGGGAATGACCTTGGAGATCACCGCGTAGTCGTCTTGTTTGATGTCGGTTGTTTTCACAGGAAGTATTTCACCGCCTCTCAAACAAAAGATATTATGTCGATCGGTGACCTTTACTTTACGACCTGTTTCTAAAGTTATCAGAAAGAGATCTTCTGGCGCCCCATGACGAATAACCTGCTTCACGCGCAAAAATACCGTTTTAAGATTTTCGTCTACAGTCAACACCTTTATATCATTTTTCACATCGCTCACCTCAACGAAGGAGGTAAAGTAGGAACCATCTTTTTCAAAAAACTTGTCAACGAATGCACCGATTTTTTCTATGTGTATTTCTCCTTTTTCCTTCACCACGATAGGCTCCTCGTAATCAAGACTGAAAGTTGGGATTATCACCTCGTCTCCGGCCTTTATGCCAAGACTTGCTAGAGCGAGGTGCAGGGCCGTGGTCCCGTTCGAGGTGGCAATCCCGTACTTGGCGTCGCAGTATTTGCTGAACTTCTCCTCGAACTCTGTGATGTACTTGCCCTTCGAGGAGATCCAATTCGTCTTGATGCAGTCGGTCACGTACTCAAGTTCTTTTTCGCCGAGCTTGGGTTCACACACGGGGATCATTTTTAAACCTCCACGATTGACTATGTTTCTTTTCGGTGGTGCCTTATTAATGGTTTTTAGAGCCACCTCCACAGGCGAGAGCGAAAAGTCAATAGGAGATAAGCAGCTTGGGTGGAACCAGAAAGCAGTAGTTTGAACTTTTTAGAATTCCAAATTTTAGGTAGTGGGCCCGCGGGGATTCGGACCCCGGATCTTCACCGTGTCAGGGTGACGTTTGTTAGGGAGAAGGTCGCTCCTCCCCCTCATAACCATCTAGACCACGGGCCCGAAATGAGTTTAGCCGAGTTAGTATAAATCCTTAATAATGGGGAGTGGTGGACCGGGCGGGATTTGAATTCGCGCGGCATCAGATCCCTGAACGCCGTCCCGCGACCTCCCGCATGCCAAGCGGACGATCACTCTGTTGAGGAGGAGATTTTTCCCCTTCATTTCCAGGCTGATCCACCGGCCCACCCAAGAAGTGTTGAAATATGAGCTTAAAGAAATTTTGGAGATGTCTCACGCGAGAAGACGTGGCTAGCGGAGCCGCAAGCCCTGGATCGTCTTGACCTTCCAGTTGTAGCGCTTGATGCGGCGCGATCGACCGTAACCGCAGGCCGCGCAAACCCCGCGCTGAACGTGGTAAGCTCGTCTCCCGCAGCGCCTGCATCGGATGTGCACGACTTTATGACGCTTCCCCATCGATGGGGTTCCTTTGACCGTCTCGATCACCCACCTGGCGAGATGAAAACGACGCTATCCCCTCGGATCACCATCGTCCCATAGCGTTTGGTCGCTTCTCCACCTTGGATTTCCTCGGCTTCCTCGAGCACCAAGTTGACATGCACGTCGAAGCCGCTTAACTTACCTCTAAGTTCACGGCCCCCCTTCAACCCAACTAGCACCGAAGAACCCAAAGCTCGATTAAGCACATCGAGCGGTCGCTGCGCCATGAAAATCATCGAATCCTCGCTAGCTGCATATATAACCCTATCGAGCCATCTTCGTTTGATGTCGATAAAGCGGCGTTACCATGTGCGGAAAGCTTCTCTTAAGCGACTAGCGCGGGAAGTTGCTGAGAAGTTTGGTGTGGCCGCTAGCGAGCTCTTGAAGGGGGCAATTGAAACCGTGGAGCTCGACGATGGTGAGGAGATCATCGTGGTTAACGGCGAAGTACTCTTGTTTAGGTCGCGTGGGGAACTATTTCCCGTGCTGAAGGCGTTAGATCGGGTCCCGCTGAAGCGCGTCGTCGTGGACATGGGAGCGGTGTCCCATGTCGTCAATGGTGCTGACATCATGGCGCCTGGCGTTGTCTCGGCAGATGAGAACATCGCGCCTGATGAGGGTGTGGTTGTTGTCGACGAGAGGCATGGCAAACCGCTAGCTGTGGGGATGGCGCTCGTGTCGGGGGCTGAAATGCGAAGCCTGAAGGGGAAGGTAATCAAGAACCTACACTACGTCGGTGATGAAGTGTGGCGGCTTCAAGCAAAGGGGTGATTTTCCATCAATTTCGCGATGTAGCACGATTGGGATTGCATCAGCGCTCACCATTCGACTCCATCTCAGCCTCGACCAGTCTTTTTATGTTGATTTGGGGAGGGCACCGAAAGTATTGTTGTATTTATAACAAATCTCACACCACTCCCCGCTACTGCCGCTAGAGTTAAATAGTCTAAAATCCATCGACCTTTATTGGGGTTAAGATGAATTTGAAGCGGTTGTTTGGAAAGCCCGAGCTGAGGTCTGAGGCGGTTGAGGAGGTACCAGTGGTGGAGATCGAGGAAGCCCGCCCAAGGGGCACCAGCAAGTTCGAGCTCGAACCCATCTATATCAAAAGCATGGAACTGCACAGCCTAGTCAATGTCCAAGAGGTGTCGGATGAACTTCGAGCGGGTAACATAATGATCCTCGACATCAGCTCGCTCATGAACCAAGATCCGGTGGAACTCAAACGAGCCATCGATCAGCTGAAGAGGATTTGCCAAACCATCGGTGGAGATATCGGCCGGTTGACGGAGTCCAAGGTGATCGCAACTCCGAAGTTCGTCAACATCCAGTTCAAACGAGTCGCAGCTTGATTTTTGGGTAATGGAGCAAAGGTGGTGCTGTAGAGGTAAATGGTTCCTTTTATAAACCTTGTAAATCACTTTTAGTGACCTCTCCCCAAAAAATCGTATAGGATTGGGCAATGTAATCCATTCTGGTACTCGCCCGATGAGTGGTGTAAGCCGAATGGGCGAACCAGAGCCTAAAACGTGGGGGCTGGAGGAAAAGATGGAGCTCCAAAACAGGGAAAAAAACCGTTCCCCCCGAACGCGGGCAGATGATGTCCACGGCAGAAACGCGGGCGGTGCCCGAGACCCACGACAAAGCCCGGAGGATTCCGATACGGAATGGTATAGAAATTCAAAAAGGTTCGTGCTCCCCGTTGAGCGCTGTCCTTTATGCGGCGCTGAAGGCACTTTCCAGATCATGGGGAGGATGGACGATATCCCGTACTTCGGCGAGACGATGGAAACCCTAATGAGCTGCGACAACTGCAAGTTCAAGCACGCTGATGTCATATGCTTAGACGAGCGCACGCCAATGCGATATGAATTTCAAATTGCATCGAAGGATGATCTCTTGATCAGGGTGGTGAAGTCGAGCACGGGCATGATAAAGCTCCCTGAACTGGGGGTAACGGTCGAGCCCGGACCAGCGAGCGAGGGCTACGTATCCAACATCGAGGGTGTGCTCGATCGAGTTGGGGGAGCTATAAAAATCGCGATCGAAGGGGCCAGTGCAGCAAAGCGCAAGCGTGGGAAGGGGAAGCTCAAAAAGCTTGAGGAAGTGCGATCCGGGAAACGCATGGCGAGGTTAATCTTGATGGATCCATTTGGCTACAGTGCGATAGTAGATGAGCGGGCTAAAAAACGCAGGCTGACGAAGAGGGAACTGACCTCGCTCAAAACCGGCTTGCCGACCTAATGCAACCTGATCGTCTCCAGATTTAGCGGGGCTTTAGTCTCAATCTTGAAGAGTTTGTGCAGCGCGCTAGCGAGATCCATGCATTTGTTCTCATCCCCATGAACACATATGACCCGCTTGGGTTTGGGGTAAACCCTCCTCACGTAGTTCAGAAGCTGGGCTCGATCCGAGTGCCCGCTGAATCCCTCGATCGTCCGAATCTCCATGTTCACCTTCACCTCTTCGATCCTACCCCTTTCGGCCCGCAAGGGCACTTCCTGCCATCCCTTCTGGATACGCCGCCCGAGCGAGCCCTCGGACTGGTAGCCGACGAACACCAAGGTGTTACGGGGGTCGGGGGCCAAACTTTTGAAGTATTCAAGCACGGGACCACCTGCCATCATGCCCGCCGTGGAGATTATGATGGAGGGCTGGCCTTCGATCACTTGGGCCCGTTGGTCCGGTCCCACAACCTTGA
>CAZWMM010000003.1:0-16089 GCA_964634985.1 Hadarchaeota archaeon (SeqCode) | reverse complement strand
TAACCCAACAATCATTCCCAAAGCTGTAATTACTCCTGAAGTTAAACCAAAAGAAATTGCAGTAGCCAATTGCAGAGAATGTTTTTGATTTCTTTTTTTCATCTGGTCAACCTCATCTATGTTGTGGAGTTTTTAGATTTGTTTATCTCACCCAACATGCCCCGCGTTTTATGTAACACATAGTGTCTAGGTCAAATAAGCCCATTAAGTTAACAGAACCCTCCTTTAGAAAGCCTTAAAAAGACTTTCGATGATTTTAAATAGCGAAAAGTATAAAAAGAGATTTTAAGCCGCTTTCTAGGGCCCGTAGCGCAGTCTGGCTAGCGCACCGGCCTTTTAAGCCGGGTGTCGGGGGTTCGAATCCCTCCGGGCCCGTCGCGAGGCGGCCCGGGGGAGAAAAATGCAAACCAAGTTTGATGTCAGGCAGCATGTGCTTGTGCCAAAACATGAGATTTTGTCCAAGGAAAAGGCCCGCGAGATTCTCGAGCGCTATAAAATAGTTCCCCATCAGCTCCCGTTGATAAAGAGCTCCGATCCAGTCGCCAATGCATTAGGTGCCAAGCCCGGCGATATCCTCCGGATCACGCGCGATAGCCCCACAGCGGGCAAGGCAATCGTTCATAAATATGTAATCTAGGGGTAGGTGCTGTGCAAGATACTTGGCCGCTCGTGGAAGCGTTTTTCAAGGAGAAGGGGCTAGTCAGGCAGCACCTCGACTCCTACAACGATTTCATCGAGCGAGAGCTCCAGCGAGTGATAGACGAGATAGGCGGAATAGATCTCGATATCGAGGGCGTGGATGTCAAGTTTGGTCAGATAACGGTGGGCGAGCCTTCAGCCAAGGAAGCCGACGGCTCCCGCCTCGGGATCGTTCCCACCGAGGCGAGGCTACGCAACCTCAACTACACGGCACCCATCTTCCTCGAGATGAGCTTGGTCAAAAGGGGGAGGGAGAATGTACCAACGGAAGTTTGCATCGGCGAAATGCCAGTGATGCTCAAGTCAAAAAAGTGTAAACTTCACGGGATGAACGAGGAAGAGCTCATCGAGGCTGGCGAGGATCCTCTTGACCCGGGGGGGTACTTCATCGTTAATGGATCCGAGCGCGTGATCGTCACTCAAGAAGACTTGGCTTCTAACTCGATTTTAGTCGAGCGCGACGAGCGCATGGGCACTGAGGTGGCAAAAGTTTTCTCCAGCCAGCGAGGCTTTCGGGCTCTCGTCGTGGTCGAGCGGAAGCGCGATGGCCTGCTCCGCGTTTCCTTCCCTGCTGTTCCCGGGCAAGTGTCGCTCGTAGTCATCATGCGCGCGCTAGGGCTTGAGAGTGATCGTGAGATTGTCGAGGCCGTTTCTGATGACCCCGAAATCGTTCGAGAGCTATTCGAGAACCTGCAGGAGGCGATCGAGATGAAGACGCGCAATGATGCGCTCGAGGAAATAGGGAAGCGAGTCGCGATCGGGCAAACGAAGGAGTACAAGCTCCAGCGGGCTCAAGAAGTCCTAAATCGCTATCTCCTGCCCCACATAGGTTCGCGCCCGAACGATCTCATCGGCAAAGCACATTACATCGGTGGGATGGCAGCGCAGGTCTTAGAGCTTGCGCTTAAGCGGAGGAACATCGACGATAAAGACCATTACGCCAACAAGCGCCTGAAGCTAGCTGGGGACCTACTCGAAAACGTGTTCAGGCTGGCCTTCCTCAACCTCACCCGGGACATCAAGTACCAACTGGAGCGCGCGAATGCAAGGGGGCGGGAGCTAAATGTCAGAACCGCGGCGCGCGCGGATGTGCTAACGGAACGGATAAGGCACGCCCTAGCAACGGGTAGCTGGCCTGGTGGGCGGATGGGGGTAAGCCAGCTTTTGGATAGGACTAACTTCATCGCCACTATCTCACATTTGCGTCGTGTCGTGTCGCCCCTGAGCAGAAGCCAGCCCCACTTCGAAGCGCGCGATCTACACCCGACGCATTGGGGAAAAATTTGCATGTGCGAAACCCCTGAGGGCCCGAACTGTGGACTGGTGAAAAACCTCGCGCTCATGGCCGAGATCTCGATTGGAACTGAAGAAGAAAAGACCGAACGCCTGCTGCACAAACTCGGCGTCACCAAGATACAAAAAGGTAGTGAACGCAAGGGAGGGAGTACCGCTTACATCAATGGGCGGTTGATAGGGACAGTAGAGAACGGAAAAATGCTTGCGGAAGAATTGAGGCAACATCGACGAAAGGGAAGCATTGATGAGCAAGTCAACATAGCGTACAGGGAAGACACGGATGAGGTGCGAATAAACACGGATGCTGGCAGGGTACGCAGGCCCGTGATCGTCGTCGAGGGTGGGAAGCCGCTTTTAACTGATGAACACATCGAGAAGGTTAAAACAGGCGAACTCACTTGGGGGAACTTGATCAAAGAGGGAGTGATCGAGTACTTGGACGCGGAGGAGGAAGAAAATTCATTCATCGCGATCTCGCAGCAGGTACTCACACCAGAGCACACCCACCTCGAACTTCACCCACTGGCCATCCTTGGGATAAGTGCTGCCATCGTACCCTACGCCGAGCACAACCAATCGCCGCGCAACACCTACGGCGCGAACATGGCTAAGCAGGCGTTGGGAGTCGCCTCAACCAATATCCACAAACGCATGGATACGCGGGGACACTTCATGCATTACCCGCAGATGCCGCTGATTTGGACTAAGGTGATGGATGCAATCGGTTTTGACCGCAGGCCAGCTGGGCAAAACGTGGTGGTGGCAATCGCTACTTACGGCGGTTACAACATGGAAGATGCGGTTATCGTCAACAAGGATTCGATCGACCGCGGTTTCGGACGGACAACATTTTACAGGGTTTACGAAGCCGAGGAAGGCAGGTATCCTGGTGGGCAGGAGGACAGGTTTGAAATCCCGAGTGAAGAGATCAGGGGATACGCGGATGCTAGCCTCTACCGGAACCTCGGCGAAGATGGCGTGATCGAGATAGAGTCGAAAGTTCTGGGTGAGGATGTTCTGATCGGGAAGACTAGCCCGCCGAGGTTCTTAGAGGAGATAGATGAGTTCGGCGTTGCAGCCGAGCACGGGCGCAGGGAGAGTTCGGTGAGGGTCAGGCCGAGCGAGGAAGGCATCGTCGACATGGTCCTCGTGAGTACGACATCCGAGGGGAACAAACTCGCTAGGGTCCGCGTCAGAGACCCGCGCGTGCCCGAGATAGGCGACAAGGTAGCATCCAGGCACGGGCAGAAGGGGGTGATAGGGTTCATCCTCGATGGAGCAGATATGCCCTTCACGGAGAGCGGGATAATGCCGGACGTTATCATCAATCCCCATGCAATTCCATCGCGCATGTCGGTTGGGCAGCTGCTTGAAATGATCGCCGGAAAAGTTGGGGCGATGGCTGGGAAGCGAGTAGACAGCACAACCTTCGAGGGAACGCCTGAAAAACAACTCCGTGAGATGCTACACGCCTATGGCTTCAAACACACGGGCAAGGAAGTCATGTACAACGGAATTACAGGCGAGATGGTCCCAGCAGACATCTTCGTGGGGGTCTGCTACTATCAGAAGCTACACCATATGGTAGCCGACAAGATCCACGCCCGCTCTCGTGGTCCGGTGCAAGTTCTAACCCATCAGCCAACCGAGGGTAGGGCGCGAGAGGGCGGGCTCCGCTTTGGCGAGATGGAGCGAGATTGTTTGATCGGCCACGGCGCGGCTACGCTCTTGAAGGAGCGCCTCCTAGACGCCTCGGATAGGTATAATGGACTAATATGTGGCAAATGCGGCAGCTTTGCCGTCTACGATCGGAAACGGGATCGTGCGTATTGCCCACTCTGTGATGAAGACTCTGAAATCTATGGGGTGGAGATGTCCTACGCATTCAAGTTGCTCATGGACGAGCTGAAGTCGATGTGCATGTCGCCGCGCTTGCGGCTGAGGGACCGGGCATAGGTGATAACATGATGCGCATACCCAGATTGATCGACTGCGTGAATTTCAACTTGATGTCGCCTGATGAGATACGCAAAGTTTCGGTGACAAAAGTCATCACCGCTGACACCTACGACGAGGACGGTTACCCGATCGAGAAGGGACTCATGGACTCCCGCCTCGGTGTGGTAGACCCAGGACTGAGGTGCAGGACCTGCGGTGCACGAGCTAGCGATTGCCCAGGCCACTTCGGCCACGTTGAGCTTGCTCGACCGGTGATCCACGTGGGCTACGTCGATACCATTTATAACTGTCTCCGCTCGACATGCAGAAAATGTGGCAGGATATTGTTGCCAGAGGCAAAGCTCGATGAACATCGCAAGCGGGGTGCGGAGATGAGAAAAACTGAGCGAAAATGGTGGGAGACCGCAACCGATATCGTTCGAAGTACGACCCCCGTTGAAAAGTGCCCCTACTGCGAAGAAAAACAACTCCCGATGAAATTTGAGAAGCCCGCGGCGTTCTTTGAAGGCAAAAATCGCCTCACACCTAGCGATGTAAGGGAGAGGCTTGAACGCATAACGGATGATGACACGTTGCTCTTGGGGATAAATCCGAAAACGGCCGAGCCGGAGTGGATGGTCCTAACGGTGCTACCGGTCCCTCCGGTGACCGTCAGGCCGAGCATAACTCTCGAAACTGGGGTGCGATCGGAGGACGACCTCACCCACAAACTAGTGGACATCATAAGGATTAACCAGCGATTGAGCGAAAACATCGACGCGGGTGCGCCCCACTTAATCGTTGAGGATCTCTGGGAACTGCTTCAGTATCACGTCATAACTTACTTCGACAACGGAGCTCCAGGCATTCCCCCGGCACGACATCGGTCTGGCCGCGTCCTTCGCACACTAGCTCAGCGCCTGCGGGGAAAGGAAGGACGCTTCCGAGGGAACCTTTCCGGCAAGCGCGTCGATTTCTCCGCGCGCACTGTCGTGTCACCAGATCCAAACATCAGCATCAACGAAATCGGTGTGCCCGAATACATAGCGAGAACCTTAACCATACCGGTCCGCGCAACCGAACATAACATCGAGGACCTCCGCAATCTCGTACGTAGGGGACCTGAGCTATACCCAAGCGCAAATTGTATCGTGAGTCAGGATGGAAAGCGCTACGACCTTCGCTACGCTGATCGCGAAGAGCTGGCGAAGACAATCGAACCGGGGTTCATCGTCGAGCGGCACTTGATGAACGGCGACATCTTGCTCTTCAACCGCCAACCTTCCTTGCACCGCATGTCCATCATGGCGCACGAAGTCAGGGTTCTGAGCGGGCGCACATTTAGACTTAACCTAAGCGTTTGTCCGCCCTACAACGCGGACTTCGATGGGGATGAGATGAACGTGCATGCGCCTCAAAGCGAGGAAGCCCAAGCTGAAGCGCGTATCCTAATGAGGGTACAAGAGCAAATCCTCTCACCACGGTTCGGGGGCCCAATCATCGGGGGGATTCAAGATCACATAACGGGCGCATACTTGCTAACACGCAAGGGAACCTTACTGACCGGAGAGCAGGCACAACAGCTTTTGGCAGCCGCGGGGATATTCACAGATTTGCCAAAGCCCGCCGTAAAAGAGAGGGGGATCGAGTTCTGGACGGGCAAACAGATCTTCAGCATGCTTCTGCCGGAGGGGCTGAATTTGACGTTCAAAGCAAAGATATGTGAGAACTGCGCCCGCTGCAAGAAGGAGGAGTGCGAAATAGATGCATATGTCGTCATAAAGGACGGGAAATTGATCCATGGACTCGTGGATGCGCGAAGCTACAAGGCGCTCGATAGATGCGAGGTATTGGACAGGATCGTGAAGGATTATGGCACGACTGCAGCTAGAGAATTTCTGGACCGTACCACTAGGCTCTCCATAGCTGCCGCAGTCATGTTTGGATTCACCACTAGTATCGACGACGAGGACATCCCGCCCGAGGCGAAGGAGAGGATAAGCGAAGTGCTCGACGAGGCGCGAACGAAGGTGAACAAACTAATCGAAATTTACAACGCGGATGAACTTGAGCCTTTGCCAGGAAGATCCCTCCGCGAAACCCTCGAGATGCGCATAATGGAAGTGCTCGCTGAGAGCAGGGACCTAGCAGGAGAGATAGCGGAGAAATATCTTGGATTAGATAATCACGCCGTAATCATGGCTAGGACGGGCGCGCGGGGGAGCATGCTCAACCTCACGCAGATGGCAGCTTGTGTCGGGCAGCAATCTGTTAGGGGAGAACGCCTGAGTCGCGGTTACAAAGGGCGCACCCTGCCTCACTTTAAACCGGGCGACTTGGGCGCGGAAGCTCGGGGGTTCATAAGCTCAAGCTACAAAGATGGCTTGAAGCCATTGGAATTCTTCTTCCACGCAATGGGTGGGAGAGAGGGTTTGGTCGATACCGCGGTTCGAACGGCTCAGAGCGGCTACTTGCAGCGCCGCCTGATAAACGCCCTCCAAGACCTCCGTGTCGAACATGATGGCACGGTGCGTGACGATCGCGGAGCTGTGGTGCAGTTCGTTTATGGTGAGGATGGCATCGACCCAGCGCGCAGCGATAATGGGGGGGCCGTTAACATTGAAAAAATAATTGAGCGGGTGATTGGGGGCTAGCACGATGGTCGACATTTCCGCTGATACGATTAAAACCGAGATCCGCAAGCTCGAAGGGACGGTGCCTGAATCGGTGCTCAAGAAGCTTGAGGGGAGCCTCTTGCGCGTCGGGAAGGAGCGGGCGATAACACGCGAGCAGCTCGGGGAGATAATCAAGGGCGTCGAACGAGCATGCGTGAACGCCATGGTCGAGCCAGGGGAACCTGTTGGTACCGTCGCCGCACAATCGATAGGTGAGCCCGGCACCCAGATGACGTTGAGGACATTCCACTACGCCGGGGTCGCTGAGCTCAACGTGACGCTTGGGCTCCCTAGGCTGATCGAGATCCTCGATGCAAGACGAGTCCCATCGGCTGCGCTGATGACGATTTATTTAAAGGGGGGGCACGCTAAGAGCAAGGAGAGAGCCCGCAAATTCGCCCAAAAAATTGAGATGACCACGGTTGAGGACATCGTCTTACAGACCGAAACGGATCTCATCAACTTGGTTTTCGTCCTGACGCTCGATCGTTCCCGGATGCAGCAGAAGGAACTAACCCCATCCAGCGTGGACTCCGCAATCAAAGGGGCGCTAGAAGTTGAAATAAACATCGACGGCAATAAACTACGCGTGAAACCAAAGACTCAAACACTGTCCGAATTACGCAAGCTTGCGACGAAGATTAGGGCACTGCCGCTCCGCGGAGTCAAGGGAATCGATCGAGTAGTCGTGAAAATGGAAGGCGAAGAGTACGTTGTTTATACCGAGGGCTCCAATTTATCGGAAATATTGATGATGCCAGAAGTTGACCAGACGAGAACCGTGACGAACAACATCCATGAGATAGGGGAGGTATTGGGGGTGGAAGCGGCACGTAATGCGATCATCAACGAAGCGATGAAGACCTTGGAGGAGCAGGGGCTCAACGTGGATGTGAGGCACATCATGCTGGTCGCGGATATGATGACCGCATCGGGGAAAGTGGAGCAGATAGGTAGGCACGGGGTCAGCGGTGGGAAAGCCAGCGTGCTCGCACGGGCTTCGTTTGAGATCACGACCAAGCACCTCTTGGATGCCTGCTTGCGCGGTGAAAAAGATAAACTAGATGGCATAATCGAAAATGTCATAGCGGGGCAGCCAATCCCATTGGGCACAGGTTCAGTGGAACTGGCGATGCAGAGGGAGGGTGCGTAACAGTTTTCGATAAGTCAAAAGTCCAAATAACTTATAACAAATGTGCTACAACTTGGCTAGGCCGGGCGTTATTTTGGTGTCCTCTCTCCCCCAAAGCGGATTAAATGCATCGAAAATCCCTAGTACTCGGGGGTTCTATTTTCTAGGGAGATTGAAAACCGACTTACCATGCTCGATGTGAGAATATGTCAGGTCACGGTACCCAAGAGGTAAGTAAAGAGATACGCAATGTGGTGGACACAGGTAAGGTGATTTTGGGCAAGGACAAATCCCTGAAGGCCCTCAAGCTAGGGAATGCCAAGTTGGTCATTGCGGCATCGAACTGTTCCCCCGAGGTATTGGCCGATGTCAAACGCTACGCTGGGCTAGCCGGGATTCCTGTCCACATTTTTGATGGGGATAGCGTAGAGCTTGGACTCGTATGCGGCAAAACATTTCTGGTAAACGTGCTTACAATTTTGGAGCCTGGAACTTCAAGCATCCTGAGCTTAGGGGGGGCCAAATGAGCATCAAGCTCGGCGCGGATGAGATGCGCTACATCGCGCTCTTTGAGGGCTTGACCGGGGCCAGAGTCCATGACTGCGTGGGCGATGAGGATGGGAACAAACTCACGTTCTTGGTTAGGAAAGGAGACATCGGACTCGCCGTGGGAAAGGGTGGAAATAAAATTCGAAGGGCGAGGCAGGTAATCGGAAAAGGCATCGAGGTGATCGAGTACTCCAATGACCCAATCGAATTCGTGAAAAACACCCTCATGCCAGCCAAGGTTAAGGGGGTCAAAATCGTTGAGCGCGAAGGAAAAAAAATTGCTATGATAAACGTTGAGGAGCGGGATAAGGGGATAGCTGTGGGGCGCGGGGGCAAAAAGATCAAGCGTGCTAAGAAACTCGTCCTTCGCCACTACGGAATTCAAGATATCTCATTTACGTGATTTTTTAAGGTTTGAATGGAAGTCTTTTGTGGTGATGATGTGGGCAAGGCCCCTAGAGGGGAGTTTGCAGCTAGGAAGCTGGGCTCCAAGCGGCAGAGATTCAGGTGGAAGAGCGCTGAGTATAAGCGCAGGGTGCTGAGGCTAGATGAGAAGGCAGACCCCTTAGAGGGATCTCCCCAGGGTAGGGGCATCGTCCTAGAGAAGGTAGGTGTAGAAGCCAAACAGCCCAACTCGGCGATCCGAAAATGCGTTCGGATCCAGCTCATCAAAAATGGTCGCCAAGTCACCTGCTTCTCCCCGGGTGATGGCGCGATTGGGTTCATCGATGAGCACGACGAGGTCATCATCGAGGGGATAGGGGGCGCAAAAGGGGGTGCATATGGCGACATCCCAGGCGTCCGCTATAAAGTAATTAAGGTGAACGGGGTTTCGCTGAGGGAGCTCGTGGAGGGGCGCAAGGAGAAGCCGACGCGGTGATAGGGTGGCCTCCAAATACTTCGATAAATGGTCGACCGAAGATATTCTCATAAAAGATCCAGGACTGAAGCGGTACATTCACTTAGAGCCTGGCTTGGTCTTACACCACGGCGGGAGGCATGCCAGCAAACAATTTGGGAAGGCCGAGGTACCTATCGTCGAGCGATTAGTGAACAAGATCATGCGTTCGGGCCCGGGGGTGAGAAAGTTGGGGGGCAAGGCAATCCGCGGGGCCAAGGGCTGTGGAAAAAAATATAAAGCTTACAACACCGTGCGTAAATCCTTCGAGATAATCGAGCAACGGATCAAGAAGAACCCGGTACAAGTTTTGATCGATGCGATACAAAATTCTGCCCCTCGGGGGGAGACCACTCGCATAAGCTATGGTGGTATTACCTACTACGTTGGCGTCGATTCTTCACCTCAGCGCAGACTCGATACTGGCCTCAAGAACTTGGCGGCCGGGGCGTTCGCAGCTTCATTCTCCAATAAAAAACCGATCGAGGAATGTTTGGCCGAAGAACTGATCCTGGCGGCGAACAACGACATGAAGAGCTTCGCCGTTGCCCGCAAGGAGGAAACTGAGCGGATAGCAAAAGGGGCTAGGTAGCGCAAGCCTTTTTAAATGTACGCGCAAATGGTGATTAGCTTAAATGGGGGATGTGGAATGGTGAAACCACACTTGAACTTGATAACGATTGGACATGTGGATCACGGAAAGTCCACGTTAGCGGGCAGGATGTTTTATGAGAAGGGATTGGTGAAGGACGAGGAAATAAAGAAGTTCGAGGCGATGGGCGATAAGGGAAAGACATTCAAGTTCGCATGGTTGATGGATGCTCTCAAGGAAGAGCGTGAACGAGGGTTGACCATCGACCTAGCGCATAAGAAATTTGAAACTGGAAAGTACTATCTTACCGTCATCGACGCCCCGGGGCACCGGGACTTCGTGAAAAACATGATCACCGGGGCTAGCCAGGCCGATGCTGCGGTGCTCGTCGTGGCGGCAGACGACGGGATAATGCCCCAAACGAGGGAACATGCCGCTCTCGCATTCACCCTGGGCATTGGGCAGCTTGTGGTTGTGATAAACAAGATGGACCTCGTTGGCTACAAGGAGGATGTGTTCAACAAGATCAAGTCTGAAGTGATCGATCTGCTCAAGGCGGTCGGATTTAAAAACCCGGAAAAATTCACCTTCGTGCCGACTGCCGCATTCTATGGGGAAAATGTGACCAAGCCCAGCGACAAGATGAAGTGGTATACCGGGCCTGATTTCCACGCTTCGCTCGATGGCTTTACCGTACCCCCGAAGCCCATAGACAAACCACTTCGACTGCCCGTGCAAGACGTGTACTCGATCACTGGTGTTGGAACTGTGCCAGTTGGCAGGATCGAGACTGGTGTGCTGAAAGCTGGCGAAACCATCGTTTTCGAGCCAGCCGGGGTTAGCGGCGAGGTCAAGTCGATCGAAATGCACCACGAGCAGATACCCAAGGCCGAGCCTGGCGACAACATAGGGTTCAACGTCCGAGGGATCGATAAAACGGCTATCAGGCGGGGGGATGTGGCTGGCCACCCTGATACACCTCCAAAGGTGGTCAAGGAGTTCACCGCGCGGATTGCCATCCTGCAGCACCCGACTGCGGTAGCGGCAGGATACACCCCGGTCTTCCATTCCCATACAGCACAAGTAGCGTGTACGATCTCCGAGATCTCGCAGAAGCTCGACCCCAAGACCGGCGAGGTGATCCAAGAGAAGCCGGAATTCATAAAGAAGGGCGATATGGCCACGGTTAAAGTTACACCGACGAAGCCCATGGTGCTCGAGAAAGCTTCGGAGATCCCGCAGCTCAGCCGCTTCGCTGTTCGAGACATGGGCATGACTGTAGCTGCGGGTGTCTGCGTAGATTCAAAGCCAGCGAAGTAACCAAACCCTTATTTTATCCTTACCCTAGTAGGGTGAGGGATAGGTTTGCAGAAGGCGCGCATAAATCTCTCGAGCACGGACCCAAAGAAGCTCGATGAAGTATGTAAACAAATCGCAGGAATAGCGGAGCGAGTAGGAATTAAGATATCAGGCCCCATTCCCCTCCCCACGCGCAGGATAGTGATCCCGACGAGGAAGTCTCCAGATGGCGAGGGGACCGCGACTTGGGATAAGTGGGAACTCCGCGTGCACAAGCGTTTAATCGACATGCAAGCCGATGAGCGGGCGATGCGGCAGATCATGCGCGTCCAAGTGCCCGAGGAAGTGGCGATCGAAATCGAGCTAAAGACATGAATTAATTCGCCCAACTATTATTGAAAAATTTTGGAACCGATAAAGGGGATATAGCGGTTAGCGCATATTTCCAATGGTGCCGGGGTAGCCAAGCCAGGTAAGGCGCCGGATTTGAGATCCGGTGGCCCTTTGGGCCTCAAGGGTTCGAATCCCTTCCCCGGCGCCACTTTTTAATGAGCTGACGAAGCAAACAATAAGGCACCGTTATTAATAAGGGAACAATTCAGGCCCCATCAACCCTGGGAAGTTATATGGTTAAAGTCAGCGCGACGGATACGATTGGCAACTCTGATAATAACGAAGAGATTGTTTTGACGGTTGAGTCGGCGCCGGGACCAGAACTGGTTTCAACATTGATTTTGGCATTGATTTTAGTCGCTGTCATCGTTAGTGTATCACTCGTCATCGCTCTCTTTCTGATAAAAAGGAGATAGTAAACTACCGCAGTGAGGACCCAACTCCTCAATCTTTGATCGCGGTTGCTACCGTTAGATTCAGCACTGTTTCAGCTATGTCAGAGCTGTACTCCGCCACCCTTCGCAAACTTTCCGCTATTAGTCTGAGGTTAATCGCGTCCTCCCGAAATTCCTCTTTTATAAGCTGGACGGTTTCATTTTCCAACGATCCGATGACTTTTCTTTTTTCAATTATCCCGTCGGCTAATTTGTAGTCCATTTTGAACAAGGATTGAATTGCATTTTCGAACATCGAAGATGCAGAAGTGTTCATGGCCATCATCTTTTTAAGAAGATTCGCCCCCACTTGTTTCTTCAGTTGAAGAACTTTTTCAGCGACTAATACCGCATGATCTGCTATCCTCTCAACGCTTTTGGTTATCAGTCTATGACCCAAACAATCCCTCGCCGTATTCAAGCCGATCTCCTTGATCAATCGTGAATCCCCTATCGCAGACTTCAGTTGCCTAATTATATACATGCTAAATCGGTCCACCTCATCGTCCATCTCGATGACATCCTTAGCCAACTCGTGATCTAATTTTCCTAAAGCTGTTATGGCATCTGCCCACATGGAAGCGGCCACCGAAGACATTCGCCTCAAAGCTCCATCGACCGAAAGCTCAGGATAACTCAGCAAAACCTGCATGATCATCTCGTTGGGTGAGTCCAACGTTATCTCCGTTCCTATTAGTTTTTTTCTAACGAATTGCTTGACGATTTCTCTTTGTTCAGAAGATATTCGCTCCTTGGCCATCAAATGAATCAGATTGTACCCGATGAGATATAGTGACACGATTTTTCTGGCTATAGCATATGGATTGTCTTCGGGAGAGAATTCCACCTCGACCTCCTTTAGTTTCTCCGGTTCCTTAAGTCTCTTGGGAAGGACCAGCAACGAGGAATCTTCCTGTCTTTTGAGCGTTACCCCATCGCCCGCCTTTAGTTTCATCTCAGTTACCCATTTCTTAGGAAGAGACACGATGTAGGTTGATTTCCCGGTCACCTGGATTTTCCTAACTTCCTCGTCTGACTTTTCCATTTTTTATCCACCTGCTTTACATACTTCTCATTTATCTATATAGATTATTTGTGAAATATTTATAAACCAATTATTTCTCTATTCAAAGGAGATGAAAATTGTGTGTTACATGAGACTACTGTCATGGATGATACCAACAGAAAAACGATTTTTCGACATGCTTATGGCGCAGTCCGCAAAGACGCTCGAAGGCGTGGAAGCGCTCAGCGATATGATAAACAAATTTGAAAATGCAAAAGAAAAAGCAAAAAAAATTAAAACCATCGAGGAGGAGGGAGACAATAGTTTGGGCGTGGATACTCACGATACCCGTAAGCGCACTGGTCGGAGGATTCACTTATTTTCTAATACACATTTTTGAAGGCTAATTGGGCGAGAGTAAAAAATGATCATTCTTATTTACGTTGTCGGCATCTTTTTGTGTTTTCTGATGGCATGGTGCTTGGGGGCAAATGATGCTGCCAACCCCACCGACTGCGCAGTTGGTGCCGGAGCTATCTCGATAAAAAAAGCTCTCCTCCTTTTCGCGATATTCGCTGCTCTTGGCGGGATCCTCCTTGGGCCCTTCACGGTGAAGACGATCGACCGGGGCATCGTACCTAAAGAAGGGTTGCCCGAGCGAACGGTGGTTCTGGGAAGCGTCGCCGCGGTGATCGCAGCAAGTTTCTTCATCATACTTTGCACGTGGAAAGGCATGCCGATATCCACCACCCACTCAATTATTGGAGGGGTTTTAGGTTTCGGACTCATAGCATGCCCCCAGTTGGTGAAATGGGACAATTTCCAAATCATCATTCTCAGTTTGGTGGCATCACCCCTCCTCTCTATAGTCATGGCAATTGGTTTCTTCTTCGCTTTTCGCGCGTACTTCAGGAAGATTAGAAAAAAAATAACGAACCTAATCATGAACTATCTACTGCTTTTCACTTTGTGTTTCGCCACTTCGCTCGCCATCTGCCAGCAAATCTTCCACTGGCCCTTACTTGAAGCCTTGAGCGGGAGTCTATTAGCTTCGGCAACGCTTGCGACCTCCTATGTCCTTTTATTCAGAAAACGTTGGGAGAAAACTGGGATGAGGGGAATCATTATTAGTCTTCTCATCGTGGCCTTGTGTTTTTCCGCCTTTGCGTTTGGAGCGAACGATATGGCCAATGCCACCGGAGCTTTTGTAACCCCTACGGAGGTCATCATGGGGAAACCGACAACGGATGTGATGTTCATGCTCGCTGTGCTCGGAGGCATCGGCATAGCGGTGGGCGGTTTAACTTGGGGCTATCGCGTGCTCAACACTTCCGCATTCAAGGTCACGCGTCTTGGCCCACTAACGGGAGTCGCGGCCGAGTATGCAAACGCGCTCGTGGTCTTCTTATTCACAGTAGTCCCGATGTACTTCATAGGGTTCGGGATGCCCATCTCCACCACCCACTCGACCATAGGAACTATCATAGGTGTAGGTTTGGCCACCGGGGGCATCGGAAATGTAGATAAACGCACAGTTGGAAAGATCCTTTCATCATGGGCTCTCACGATCCCCTGCGCAGCCCTCTTGAGCATGGCATTCTTCGGGTTGTTTAACTTCATCATACCAACGTGAGAAGAAAATATGGAAAAATCTTTTTAACGCAAATAGCTGATGTTGTAACGGGTGTTGTTATGAGTTCTATAATATGGCTCGGGAAAGGAAGAGAAAAGGCGATCTTGAATCTCTGCAATCAACATGTGGAAAAAATCGTGGAGTCCGTCAGGTGGATGCGGGAAAATATCTATGCTTTCTGCGGCGAGGATAAAAAAAAGTTTGAAGCCTCTTTTAAGGAAGTTGCTCGAAGGGAGGGAGAAGCCGATGAAATCAAGGAAAAAATTTTGGAAGACCTCTCGAAAGGTATGTTTCACCCCATAAACCGGGACGAGATAATGAGGCTCGTTCTCACCGCCGACGATATCGCCGCGAATGCACAATCAACAACTCGGAGGTTAAAGTTCATCTCTCCTCATGAGCTCGATAATAAAACGAGAAATGTTTTGAGGGAATTATCCGATACCCTGTTCGACCAAGTAAAGTTCCTGAGCGAGGCATTCACGGTACTCTCCAAGAAACCCGAAGAAGCTATGAGGCTTGCGAAGGAGGTAGAAGAAATGGAAGAAAAAATCGATGATTTCAGGATGGAGGCAGTAATGCCCGCGGCGATTGCTTGTTGTGAGCGATCCAAGAAAACTTGGTTCTGTTTGACGCTGAGGGATGTAATCGAGCACATGGAGACCATAGCCGACCGCTGTGAGGATGTGGCAGACGTTATAAGGGGCATAGCGATAAGCCATGCATAAGCATCATGGCTGTTGATCACGTAATTTCCCCAAATTCTAAGGTGAAAGCATGAAACGCTTCGAATGGATAGAGCATCCGAGCGACATAGGATTCCGAGCATATGGCAAAACTTTGGCCGAGGCGTTCGAAAATGCCGCGTTGGCACTATTCGAAGTAATGGTCGACACAAGCAAGGTGGAGCCGCGTAAGAAATTGAAGGTCGAACTCGAGGCTGAGGATGAGCAAGCGCTACTTTACGATTGGCTCGAACGCTTTCTTCACATGCACGAAACTCAAGGTCTCGTGATGTCAAGATTCGAAGTTGAGAAGCTTTCGCGTGTGGAAGATGGCTTTCGAATCAAAGCTAGGGCTTGGGGAGAGCTCTTAGACACCAAGCGACATGAAACCCGAACCGCGGTCAAAGCTATAACTTACCACATGATGGAGATCAAGCGTGGAAAAAATCGCTGCTCGGTGCAAGTAGTTGTTGATATTTAGATGTCAGTTGTAATTCCTAGTTACGATGGTTTCCAAACCAAAAGGTAATTAGCAACACACTACTTCCTTTACTCAGGCGGTAAAATGGTGTGGACAGGAAAAGTTAAACAAATCGATGATGTGCGCTGGGAGATCCCTCAAGACCACAAAAGCGGCATGCGGGTCCCGGCTCGAATTTACGCCGACGCCGAGATGCTTAACGATATGCGCCGTGACCTCACGCTTGAGCAGGCTACAAACGTGTCTTTCCTGCAGGGCATCTACAAGTATTCGATAACGCTTCCTGATGGGCATCAAGGATACGGATTTCCGATAGGCGGAGTCGCTGCCACGGATGCG
>CAZWMM010000002.1:0-16240 GCA_964634985.1 Hadarchaeota archaeon (SeqCode) | reverse complement strand
AATGGCTAGGAAACGTGAGCTGAATGAAGTTATTTTACAAATAGCGAGGTTCTGCTCAGTAGTTGCACACGTGTGAACAAGAAACTTAGTTTTTAGCGTTATCAAAGATAGTTTGGGAGCCAATGGAAATAGTGCTCGTCGGCCGCTCGAACGTCGGGAAGTCTAGCGTGATAAGGCAGCTCACGGGAAAGCGCGTGCGAGTTGGGAAGCGCCCGGGAGTGACTAGGAAACCCTTCCAATACACATGTGGTCAATTAGACATCGTTGATATGCCTGGCTTCGGCTTCATGGCGGGCGTGAGTCGCGAGAGGCAGGAGGAGATAAAGACCGGCATCGTGCGCTACCTCGAGCGAAATCGTAGCAGAATTCTACTCGCTCTGGAAGTGCTGGATGCCCGCGCATTCGGTGAGATAGTCGAGCGATGGGAGCGAAGGGGGCAGGTGCCGGTCGATGTCGAGATGTTTCAATTTTTGCAAGAGCTTGGGCTCCGCCCCATCGTCGTAGTGAACAAGATTGACCTCATTTATCCCGAGGAGCGCGATGGAGTGGTTGATGACGTGTGCGAGAAGCTTGGCATGTCCCCTCCTTGGCGCCAATGGAAGGATGTTATAGTTCCATTTTCTGCGAAAACTGGTGAAGGCTCGGAAGATGTGGTTAGGCTGATTCACCAGAGATTAATCGCTCGCGGCAAGCCCCATCTCATTAAATTTCTTAAATCTAGATCTAAGCCACGTTAAGTTCTTCTTTGGGGTGGGGAAGCCAATTTTCCGTAATTTCAGTTCTTCACTCAACTCTAAGTCCGTGTTTTCTAGCTATTTCGTGGAATGCGTTCACCACGTACTTGACTTGCTCCCAAGTTAGCCCGTACGTGTTAAGCTTGAAGTGCTTGGTGAGGCCGGGTTGAATACCGACGATTTTTCTTTTCTTAAGCTCATCGTACAAGAAAAAACCCCTCCGTTTATGGGTCTTGGATACTTTGTTGAGGCCGAGCGATTCCAAGTGGATCAACGTGTGCTGTTTGGGCTTAGTGCCTAGCTGACGCGTCCCTTCGATCCGTTCAAGCTGCTCGACCAAATATCTAGCTTTCTCGACCTCGTCTCGCCAGCGCTCGACCCGCTCGGCCACGTGAGGGAAGGAGGCCATCAATGAAATGAGTGGAGCCCCCATGACCGTGCACCCGAGCAAGGCGTATTCTTTTTCTCCAGATATTTTCGATCTCGCTAGGATTTTCTTCGCAACCTCCTTTTTCATCGCTAGGATCCCAGTTGGTGCGCTAGCCGCCCAGCTCTTGTGCCCGCTGCTCACGAGGATATCCGCTCCAAGCTTTTTTCCGTCGACTGGCATCACCCCTGCACTATAAGCCGCGTTTAGCAAGAAGGGCACACCATATTTTCTACACATTTTTCCGACGGCAGCTGCATCGTTTAGGTTACCATAATGATAGTCGACATGGGTAAGCAGAACAACCGCAGGAAGCTTCCCAGTTTCTCTTTTGACTTCCTCTATCTTCTCTGTGTATGCATTCAAATTGAGCCTGAATTCAGGATAGCCGTTGTGAGGAACCTCCTTAATGTTTAGCCTTGCCAACTCCGCTGCGGTGTAGGTCGAGTAGTGCGCTAAACTATCGACCACCACCCAGTCTCCCGGCTCGCCAAGCGTGGTGAACGCTATGAATATTGCCTCCCTGCAGCGGGTCACGATCCTAGCAACATCCATTCCCAAGAATTCCGCGAGGTCCGCCATGAATTGCCGTATGGGCGGGCGATCGATGGCGTCGAGCCTAGGCTCTTTTGGAGGGCACCAATCGCAAGTCGAATACCCATCGCCGAACTCTAAAAGAGCTTTCCGCGCAGCGTCTGTGAGGATACCCCCCCGCTGGATCGGGTTGAGGTTGATGTAATCTTCTTTAGCGAATTCTCGATGCAGATCAAGATATCCTTTCAATTTTTTTGCTTCAAACGGCGTATCAGCACCCTGAGCACTTGTGTTCAAACGTCTAATAGATTTGCTGAAGCCTATTTTGGTTACCTCGGCACCAAAAGATGCACCTAAAATTATAGAGTTTGGTATCTGCCAGAGGTGATCGAAATCTCTTCAGCCTCGGGTGAGACGAGAATCAACTTCGGCAGCTTGCCCCAAGTTCCCACGTGATTTCCCCTTGCGATCAAGCAGCCTCGAATCTCCGGGATGGCATCGGCTCGATCCAAACCTCGATTAATGGATGTTTCAGCATCTGCTCCCCCTACGGCATTCGCTATGGATGTCGCAGCTGCATCGGCGATCGAAGCTTCGCGCGCTGTCACCACAACTGCATCCGCACACCCAAAACTCAGTGAATGTCCTACGGTGCCCGAGCTCGTGCAAATGCCCATCGGTAGCTCCTCCCCTCGAATGAGGAAACCTATCCTCCCGGAAATTCCCGCCTCTCCTGCATAGATTCCGGCGCGAAATTCACGATCCCCAATTATAAATATGTCACCCCCATTCTCGACCAAGACATTTCTGCCCCCTGCGCTGATGGCCGCCTCAGCCGCTACCTGCGAAATCGCCCCAGCGACGGCAGCGAATGGTCCCACACTCGCAAGCTGCCCTGCCCTGAGCATCAGCCCTATTACCCTAGGGCACCCCTCTGCGTTCAAACGGAGAGGCTCTAGCGAATACATGAACTCCGGATGTCTGAATATGAATCTCTCGATCCCACGTCTGGCCTCCAGAGCCTCGCCCACGGCCGCATCTATCGCCCGCTCGACATCCGATTTGATCACGAGGTTTGTTTCTTTGAAAGACCATGTTCGAGTGAACATCCTAATCTCCATCAAAATTTCGATACCACGAGCGCCTTAACTGGGCATGCGGGCACACAAATTCCGCAGTAAATACACTTGTCTTCATCTAACTTGATCGAATAATCGTCTGCCAATCGAAGCGCTCCGGTTGGGCAAAGCGATAGACATGCACCGCAGTCGAAGCATTTTTCCTCATCGAGTGCAATTGCGCGCTTGATCTCTTGAGCTTCAATGCCACTTCGTTCGAAAAGCCCGATGATCCCGCTTATCTCAGCTTCCGGGGCGTCGATCGCGATCAAGATCTTTCCACCCCCTGAGCTGACTTCTGCGTATAGGATGTTTAGGAGCACTCCAGTTTCCTTGATCACCGACGCTAGAACTGGCTCCTTTACCCTATCAGCCGAATACTTCAACAACACTTTCTTTGTCATTCTCTTCGCCTCCCGACTAACTTTGAAATGTCCTCGCTCGTGAGTACACCTTTCAGCTCCCCTCCTGAGTTCACCACCGGGACGCCCGAAATCCTGTGGCTTTCAAGCCTTCTCGCAATCGAATCGATCGGCTCATCCTCGAAAGCCGTGATGATCTTGGAAGTCATAATCTCCGATAGCTTTCGCTTGCCCGTTCCAACCGCCACAGCGATGTCCCATGAAGTCACGATACCCTCAAGCTTTCCCTTTTTGTCGACGATGGGCAGGTGGTCGAAATTTCTCTCTGCAAATATCTTTGCTGCTTTTTTGATCGAATCGCTTGGTTTGGCGGTCACCACTTTTTTCGTCATCAGATCTCGTGCCACGGGAGCAACGGTGACCTGTTTCATCGGCTTGAATATCTGAGTTTTTGATAACCTCTCAACAGGCTCGGATAGGAGGAACTCTTTATTCTCAATCCATTTTTTCAGCACGTCGGCTATTTCTCTCGCTCGCTTGAAACTCGAGAGCGGGCTGGCCAGCACTTCCTTCCCTTGCACCTCGACCCTTCCGGACTTCAGCTCGGCATACGTGACTTCTCTAAGGGTGGGGCGCTCCCTCCTCGGGACTCCGTAATCGATGAGATCTATCTTTATTTCCTCATCGCTTGTACCTGTCTTCTTCGCAACACGCTCATTTGTGATAGGGATTGGGATGCCCAAGCCAACGTATAGTGTCGTCCCGTACTTCTCGATCGTTGCCCCCGTTAGGTATCTAGCATCCATCTCTTTGAGGTTCCCGATCGTCATGATGGTTCCCATCGCTTTGGTCGGTGCGTGTTGCGTGCCTTCCCAAATGATGTACCCTTTAGTGCCCCCTAGGAAAATGCGCGTCCCAATTCCGATCGTTTCATAATCGGGATCTTTGCCCAACGGACTGAGCACACCTGAGCCCGAGAAATTTACGTTGCCGAAGTTGGGCAGCAACGTGCCCATGTAGGTGTAAATTGTTTCATCACGAGAGTTTGTGGCAGCCACATATCGTTGATAAGCGTTGCGGGGGTTACAGAGGACGGCCTGATTTAGATCCTCTATAGTAACAATTGTTTCGATCTCTTTGCGCGGGTAACAATCGGTGCCGTATGCGATCGCCCTGAGTTTGATTTTTTCTCCTCTGACCAAGTCTTCGATCAAGTGTCCGCCTCCGTACTCAGAGCCACGGGTTTCGCTGAGCTGCGTTGCTCCTATGTAAGCATCTACGGCTGCTACGCCCGCGTAAGCTTCGACATCGTTGAGCCAGACATGCTGCATTTTTATCGGTGGGTCGGCATGTCCGAAGTTCAGCCAGGCCCCCGAGCTGCACATCGCCCCGAAGGTACCCGTGGTGACGACATCAACTTCTTTTGCTGCTTCGACTTCACCCTTCTCTCTAACTATTTCTACCATTTCCTCCGCTGTCACTACCACTGCATCGCCGCGCTTGATCCGCTCGTTTATTTCGCCCACCGATTTGCTCACTTTAGTTTTTTCCAATTTGGCACCTCAATTCCCTTAAGTTAGTAAATACTTATATTTATAATTTTTGGAGTAAAAAATTCCTCATAGGAATATCCAGTTAGGATTGGTGATAGGATCTTGCAAGTTTTAATCTCAAATAATGATATAGGGGGTGCAAAATTCCTTTGTTTTCTGCCGTTAACGGTTGTTCATGCAGGAAGCAGTCGAACTGGCATTTTTTTAATTTTGCACACTCCTAAAAGACTTTTTAAGATGAATTACCTAATTATTATAAAGCATCATGGAGGTAAGAAAACGGTGCGAGAGATGGATTTAGCCCATATTGCCGGGTATCTTTTCATATTAGGTTTGGTCATGGCCGTAATCGCAGGTGCAGCCGTTAGTGCATATGGGGCAAATACGCAAGCTTGGATTTCAGTGGCGTTCGTAGTGTTGGGAATAGTTATCGGAGCATTCATGGCAACTTCTAAAAAAATCGAAGAAGAAATCTACGTTATTGTAGTGATCACGCTTGGACTGTTGGTCGCAAGTAATATGAATGTCTTTCAACCCTTCAACACGGCGGCGAGCAACTTGGGGACCGTAATAAACACCATAGTTGTGTATATCGCAATGTTTTCAGCGGCAGCGCTTGTCGTGCTAGCGATAAGGACGCTCACTCACTTCCACGTATCAAAAATCCGGCGAGTACCAAAAGTCCGGAAGTAAGTGGGACTTTTTCACTCCTTTGCGAGATCGGGCGAGAATGACAGCCTTTATGCGCGGCGAGCTTTTCCTCCGCGTAGCCTATAGATTTTTCGATTTTTGGTGAATAATTTTGCTTAGAAGCGCCAAAAAAGGAGCACCAGCACAAGTAATGTTGGAATCCTACGCGATGTGCATGGTTCTGAGAAGAAAAAAATGATATGCAAACTCATAGAGAATTCATAACTTTTTATTCAATTTTGAGTGGCTGAGTGGGTAGACGGTAGATGCTGCTCCCGCTTTGGGCTCTGGGGAAAATTAACCTAAATATGGATATAGTTAATCAGTATGGGTAAGGGGGCGCACGACGAGGAAGATCAAAAAAACTGTGGTTTGCGTTCTTCTACAACCTCCTAGCGATACCGATAGTCGCTGGCGTGTTGTATCCAGCCCTTGGTGTCATTGTAATATCACCCGTCATTGCCGCCGTCGCCATGGTTTTGAGCGACATCACGGTGGTAAGGAATTCGCTGTTGCAAGAGATTTGAGCTTGGCAAAGTCTATGTCGAGTGAGTTAGGCCCACTTTGGCGCTATAGTGTATTTTTGATTTTCTCTTCTGCGATATTGTATAACCCCGGGAAGCCCTCTTAAATGGGGGGGAGGTCGCTTAATTTAAGATAAAAACTCCATCTTAAGGTGGTGAAATGGAACACTGGGATTTGATCATCATCGGAGCAGGCCCGGCTGGACTCACCGCGGGCATCTACGGTGTTCGGAGTGGGCTCAAAACTCTGGTTCTCGAGGAGAAAACTCCAGGCGGGGCCATAGCCGAATCTCCTCGGGTTGAAAACTACCCGGGCTTTCCCTCCATCAGCGGTCAAGAATTGATCGGCAAAATGATTGAACACTACAAAAAATTTGGGGTGCGGATCAACGAGCTGGAGAAGGTCGTTGAACTCGATATCAAAAGCCGTAAAAAAATCGTGGGGACCGAAAAAAACTCATACTCAACTTCCGCAGTCATCATCGCTTCCGGCTGCAGTCACCAAGAGCTCGGGGTGATTGGCGAGAGTGAGTTTCGCGGCAAAGGGGTCAGCTACTGCGCGGTGTGCGATGGGGCCTTCTTCAAAGGTAAAAAGGTAATAGTTGTGGGAGGTGGAAATTCCGCAGCTGTTTCCGCCATCTATCTATCCAATCTGGCGTCTGAAGTTAAGTTGGCCCATCGAAGGGATCGACTGAGGGCGGAGGAAGCCCTTGCAAAGGATTTGCGGGAGCGAAAGGTGAAGATCCTGTGGAATACGGAGCTCAAGGAAATTAAAGGCGACACCAAGGTTAAGAGCGTCCGTCTATTCGACAACAAAAAGGGCAAAACCAAAGAAGTGAAGGCCGACGGTGTATTTGTCCAAGTGGGTGAAATCCCTAACAGTCGAATCGCAAAGGAGGCCGGAATAAAGGTGGACAATGGTGGTTACATCATCGTGGACGATCGGCAGAGGACTAACGTCCGAGGCGTGTACGCCGCAGGTGACGTGACTGCGGGCCGCATGAAACAGGTCGGAGCGGCTGTCGGGCAAGCCATCGAAGCGGTCACCGATGCGTTTGGTTACATCAAAAGACCTTATTACTACAAAGGCTAGCTATTACCACAAACTAAAGATGACGTGTTATTTTAGGTTCTAGGATTTGTTTTGGCATCGCCCCCACGATCCGGTCCACGAGTTTCCCATTTTTAAACACCAAAAGCGTGGGAATGCTCATTACCTGGTACTGCACGGCAATTTTTTGGTTCTCATCCACGTTCAATTTCCCGAATAATATCCTCCCGGCGTATTCTCGAGCTAGCTCCTCCAAGATGGGGGCAACCATTTGACAGGGACCGCACCAAGGCGCCCAACAGTCAACCACCACTAGAGGATGGTTTTGGATCATCTCCTGGAATTTCGTGTCGGTTATATCGATTGGTTTATTGAAGTCTGATTTATTTTCCTTTTCACCGGCGTTTTTCATTTTGTGGGAAAAAGTCAGCTTTCTTCTCATTTGTTCCAGTTTCCTTTCTCGTATTCTTTTGAGCTCTTCGTCCTCTTCCATAAGACACCTTAAGTTTTTCAGTTTACGTCGTTTTATACATTTGTTTCTAAAAGAGAATCGGGTTTGCGCGTAATCAAAAATAAAAATGCCTTTTACAACCACAAGAAATTTAATGTAATGCATTGATGAATTCAAGATAAAAAAGGTGTGAGTCATGAGTATCGAGGAATTATTGCGTGAGCCTGTGGTTTCCATTCCCCTTATGCTAGTCTCGATCGGTGTTATTGCTTTGCTCTGGTTTTGGAGAGGGTCCAAGGTAAAAGAAATCCCTGGCGAGGGGTGTTTCATAGCTACAGCTGCTTTCGGTTCGCCTATGGCTTTGGAACTCATTGTGCTAAGAAGATTCAGGGATGAGTTTTTGATCACGGGAGTGTTTGGTTCGGCCTTCGTGTGGACTTATTACAGGTTGAGCCCTCCCATCGCTAACCGGATTAGGGGCAACGAGCATCTATGCCGATTCATGCGTTCGCTGATCAGACCAGTGGCAAAGATTTGTGTGTTTCTAACTCAAAAAAAGTAAAGCTTCAAACTCAGAAATGTACATACGTGTTGAATACGTTATTTGGTTAAAAACCCTAGCTAGGGGGCTGGAAGGAAGGTTGACATGTTTGGCTTTACTGGCAAGCTCTTATGCGTCGACTTGACCGAGGGTAAGATCGAAGAAACCAAAACGCCTGAAAAGCTTGCCCACGCTTTTCTCGGCGGACGTGGGTTGGGGGCGGCTTTGCTCTGCAAGGAACTCAAGCCGGGCATTGATCCTCTCTCGCCTAATAACATCTTGATCTTTACGACCGGTCCTGCTACCGGTACACCTTTACCAGCTTGCTCCCGTTGGGAAGCCGTTACGAAATCTCCTTTGACTGGCATTTACCTCTGCAGCTCGGTTGGAGGCTTCTTCGGTGCAGAGCTTCGGTTTGCAGGTTACGATGGGATCATCGTGCGAGGAAAGGCTCTAAAGCCAACGTGGCTCGAAATCGTTGATGAAAAGGCTGAGTTTCACGATGCAAGCGACCTCTGGGGGCTAAATACAGAGGAAACCGAGGCAGCCATCCGGAAAGAGCTCAAAGACAAACGCGTTCGCGTGGCAAGCATAGGGCAAGCAGGCGAAAATCTCGTGCGATTCGCAAACATCCAAGCCGATCAACGCTCGTTGGGTAGGGGAGGCGCAGGTGCGGTGATGGGTTCAAAGCAACTCAAAGCGATCGCCACGCGGGGGCACTTGAAAATCGAAGTTGCGGATGAGGAAGGACTCATGGCGCTAGCTCGAGAGCTGATCGCCGAGATGCGAAAAAGCGAAGAGGTTAAGATCCTTTCTCGGTTTGGGACGACGCAGTACGTCGACCCCGTCAACGAGGGGGGCCTCTTCCCGACGCGTAATTTTCAAGCCGGGGTCTTCGAGCACGCGGCGAAGATAAACGCGACGAGCATGCGCAAGCACTTGGTTAAAAAAGATACAGCATGTTATGCATGCCCGATCGCCTGCGGTAAATACAGCGTCGTTGCGGATGGAGAGTACGCGAACACTTTCGTCGAGGGGCCGGAGTACGAGACACTTTGGGCATTCGGTGCACAGTGTGGAGTTGATCGCCTCGATGCGATAGCTGCGGCGAACATGTGGTGTGATCGCTACGGCATAGATACGATTTCGACGGGGAACGTCATCGGCTTCGCCATGGAGTGCTACGAGCGGGGTCTGCTGAGCAAGCGTGATACAGGTGGTTTGGAGATCGGTTTCGGCGATCACGCTGCCCTCATCGAACTCGTGCGAAAGATAGCCCTTCGCGAGGGAGTGGGTGATCTCCTAGCTGAGGGCGTTAGGAGTGCGGCAAAGAGAATAGGGCGAGGGACAGGGCATTTTGCCATGCATGTCAAGGGGCTAGAACTACCGGCATACGAACCCCGTGGGGCGTGGGGGATGGGACTAGCTTACGCCACCGCATGTAGGGGAGGATGCCACCTCAAGGCTTGGACGCTCGCTGCGGAGGTGTTCGCGCCCGAGTACGAGAGATTTTCGACCAAAGGTAAGGCGAAGCTCGTGTTTGAGCTCCAGAATGCGCGCTCGGCCATGGATTCGACAGGAGTCTGCGTCATAGGCGGGCGGGTGATAGGGATGGAAGAGATGGCGAAGATAATGATGATCACGACGGGCTGGAGCTTTAACGCTCAAAGCTTGCTCGGAGCCGGCGAGCGTATTTACAACCTCGAGCGCATGTTGGCCGTGCGGGATGGGGTCACGCGAAAGGACGACAGCCTGCCCCCGAGGGTGGTCGAGGAAACCTTGCCCACCGGCGCGGCCAAGGGAATTAAATTCCAAAAGAAAGACCTCGAGTTAATGCTTGATGAATACTACAAATTGCGGGGCTGGGATCGTGAGGGTAAGCCGACAAAGGAAAAACTAGAGGAGCTTGAGATATTCAAATTGCTTGGGTGAGGGACCGAGGGTTTAAAAATGAGTATGGGAAGGGAGGTATGGGGAGGTGAAGAAGTGGTAGAAGCTTATAGTTTGGTTTCCGTTGCGCCTGGGAAATCGGCCGAGATCTTCAGAAAAGTAAAGGCAATCGACGGCGTTAAGTCAGCGGAGGCGGTTGCTGGCCCCTACGATATCGTCGCTAGGATCGAAGTTGACTCCCTCGAAAAACTGTCGAAGGTTGTCTTCGCTGGTATCCGTAGCATCCCAGGTGTCATCAACACCACGTCGCTGATAGTACTCGAACTCTGATGTCGTTTGGCGGAAGCTTCCTCTCGAGATTTCGAGACAAGCGCGTGAGGCTGAGTTATCGTTAAGCGATTTTTTGAGAGATCGAAAGGAGTATTCAAGCAGCTCATTCCCCCCTGAAGGAAGGGGACTTCCCGCCGCCAAAGTTAAAACCCGCGCCCCCTTACAGAAAAAGGGTCGTGATGGCGCTCAAAGTAATAGGAATCGTCGGCCTTCACGGTTCTGGGAAGACCGAGGTAGCTAAAGCCCTTTCTAAATTTGATGTTCCTACCATCCGGATGGGCGATGTTGTCTGGGAGGAGCTCAAAAAACGAGGTCAAAAGATAAACGAGGCGAACGTCGCAAGGGCCGCGAACGAGCTGAGGGAGCGCGGGGGATTGGGCGCGATAGCGAAGCGAAGCGTTTCCTTGATTCAAGCACGAGGTGAGGGGAAGCGAGCGGTCGTCGTCGATGGTATAAGGGGCATGGCTGAGGTCGAGGAGTTTCGTCGCGCATTCGGCGATGGATTTCATTTGATCGCGGTATGGGCTAACGAGCGAACCCGCTATGGGCGCGTCGAATCCCGGAGACGATCCGACGATGCTATGAGCTTAGAAACATTTAGGGGGAAAGATCGGCGCGAGCTCGGCTGGGGGCTGGGAGAGGCATTTGCGCTAGCCGATTTTATGATTTTGAACGAGGGCTCGATCGAGGAACTTCACCTACGCGCGATCGAAATTTTCAAAAGCTTGACGGGTGGCAGGGCTTGAATCTGCGGGTAGAAGCAGAAGTGAATCCCACTGAAGCTAGGGAAAAAGTTGAAGCATCGATAAAGAAAATATTCCCCACCCTCGAGCTTAATCAGACCGAGAATTTACTATTTGGAGAATCGACTCGCGTTGAGGAACTAGTTCGATTGCATCAGCTCCTACGGCAGCAAGCGATTCTCGACTCGGTTCGCGCGACGATGCTTCGGGGCAAGCGGGGAAACGTTGTGCGGCTCATGCTCAACAAGCAGGCGGCCTTCGTGAGCAGGGTTAGCCTTACCGATGGGGAGTCCCCGCTCGGCCCAATCGTTATGACGCTCGAGGCACCCGACATCGAAAGGTTGATCGATTACCTCGCCCCTCGAACGCGGGATGGGAAGCCAATCAGAGAGATTAAATATTGAAGAGCAGCGCGAGCAGGGCTCCGAGCAAGAAATAGCCGATGACGTTGTAGCCCTCCAGCAGAAAAATTTTGGCAACGAGTTTTAGGGGCTTTCGCTTAAAAAATTTCCACGGTTTGATCCCGCGATACATTAGATAAAGCTCGATGGGTCCCAAAAGAGCCAAGACTGCAAACACTATTAACAGAGCTATCCAAAAGCCAGCGAACCACCCTAGGATGAAACCAGCTGGTAAGTAGCCGATCAATCGCTCGATCATGCCAGCTTTCGCGTGACCCCATGGCACCCGAACTCCCAGCGAGCGATAGTATTTCAAAATCCGCTTGAGAGCGAAGATGTCGACCATGGGCAGGAGCCAAAGCAAAACTCGCTTCATCGATAAAGCTTTAGGAAGCTAGGTATTTGTCGATTGTTAATCCTCTTCTTTATCTTCTTACTCAGGAAAGCTTGAATTCTTTAAAGATTTTGTTCGAGAGTTATTTTTATTTTAAAGAATAGTGGTAATCCTATCAAGAGGAAGAGAATGGAAAGAAGGTTTAAGGAACTCGAAAAAATCTTTCACCCGAAGTCCGTTGTTATCATCGGCGCATCCGAAAATATATCTCATTTTATAGAGCCCCTCATAGATTCCGGGTTGAGAGTAAATCTTGTCAATCCGAAGAGGAAAGAACTCTTTAATCAAAAATGTTACGCATCGGTGCTTGAGATCGAAGATCCAATCGATCATGCTATCATAGCCGTCCCTGCGAGATTGACCCCAGCGGTGTTAAAAGAGTGCATAAAAAAAGGAGTAAAGGCAGCGCACATTTTTACAGCTGGTTTCAGCGAGATCGGGAAAGAAGGTGAGGAATTGGAGAGAGAATTAGAAAAAATATCAAAGGGAAAGATAAGGTTAATCGGCCCCAATTGCATGGGAATTTACTGCCCGGAATCATCCCTTTCTTTTGCACGCGATCAACCGAAAGAGAGCGGTCCTGTTGGGTTCATCTCTCAGAGTGGGGGACAAGCGGTCAATTTCATTTATAAAGGGATTCGGAGAAATTTCAGGTTCAGCAAAGTGATAAGCTATGGCAATGGTATAGATTTGGACTGTCCTGATTTCATAGAATATTTAGGAAAAGATCCGAAAACGAAAGTCATTGCGGTATACATTGAGGGTGTAAAGAGAGGCAGAGATCTTTTGCTTGTGTTAAAGAAATTTTCAAGTAAAAAACCAATAATAGTGTTGAAGGGAGGGGTTACGAGAGAAGGAGTTAAGGCGGTTTCTTCACACACTGGATCTTTAGCAGGGTCGAGAGAAGTTTGGGGAGCTCTATTTAGACAAACTGGTGTCGTCCCAGCGAAAAGTTTTGATGAACTCTCAGATTTTGTCGTGGCATTCCTCTACTCCCCCCTTCCAAAAGGAAAAGGGATTGCGGTAACCACGACCTCAGGAGGTGCAGGCGTGGTTGAGGCTGATGGTGTTGCAGAAGCTGGTTTAGAGCTTCCAGCTTTGGGGCAGAGGACTGCTGAGAGATTAAGAGAAATGATACCCGTGGCTGGGACAAGTATCAAAAATCCTTTGGATATCTGGCCGGCTTATGCCAGAGGATTTCTCCCCGAAGTAATTAAAATCGTGGCTTCCGATGAGAACATTCATTCGATAATTTTGGAAATCCAAATTGAGGAATTTCACGCTTATGCTCAAGTGCCAAAAGATGTCGTGAAAGGTTATTTGGATGCCGCGATCGACGTATGTAAATACGTTCGAGATCAGATGAAAAAGCCAGCGATGATAGCTATACCCCAGTCTTATTTTTCCGATACCGAGCGAGAGATAAGAGAGTATTTTCAAAACCAAAGAATCCCGGTATATCAATCGATTCGCGGCGCTGCAAAATCTATTTACAATTTGTATAAGTATCAAGAATTTTTAAAAACTCATTAAAATTTTGGAAACCCCCGCTACTCGCGAGGCAATCGTTACTCGATCAGGGGACGTTTGTGTGCCCATGGAGAAGCCCGCTCGAAAGCTGCTGAAGCCCTTAGGATTGTACCATCGGCGAATCGCTTCCCAACGATTTGCAAACCCACGGGTAGCCCTTCCTCCGTGAAGCCGCATGGGATGGAAGCAGCGGGATGCCCAGTCATGTTAAAAGGGTAGGTTAAGATCCAGCCTAGCAATTGATTGACCGGCTTGCCGTTGATCTCGGTTGGTCCAGGGATATTCACTGAAAATGGGGGGACCGCTAGGGTTGGGGTGAGGAGCAGGTCATGGCGCCCGAAGATGGCTTGGATCTTTTCCCACACCATGGCTCGGGTCAGCTCGGTTTGCTTGTACTCGACAGCCGATGCTTGCTGACCTAACATGATTATCGCTCTAATCTCGGGTGTCATCAGCTCACCCGACGAGGGGAACAAATCTTGGAAATTTGAAGCGAAGGAGACGGTCCACATCGTCTGGAAGGCGCTCTCGATGGTTTCAGGCTTCTCGAAATGAGGATCAACCTGCTCGACCGCACAGCCTAGGTCGGTGAAAACCTTCGCTGCTCCATCCGTCGCGCGGCGCACGCGAGGATCAATCTCGAAGTACCCGAGATCAGGGCTGTAGGCGATCTTCAGCCCTCTGATGGTGCCCTCGAGCGATTGGGTGTAATCCTCGATTGGCCCAGGTAAACTGAATGGATTACTCTCGTCAGGCCCTACCACAACTGACAAAAGCAGCGCGGCATCGGCCACCGTTCGAGCTATCGGCCCATGGGTGATGAATGGAGTACTGTAGGCGAAACAATTGAGCATGATGTTCACTGGAATTAAACCGAAAGTCGGTTTCAGACCAAAAACCCCGCATGCGCTCGAGGGTATGCGGATAGATCCCCCTCCGTCGCTGCCCTCCGCAAGAGGAGCGATGCCGGCAGCTACCGCCGCCGCCGACCCCCCGCTCGACCCCCCGGCTATCTTATCAGGATCCCATGGATTGCGGGTGGTTCCGAAAAGGAGGTTATCCGTGGTTCCTTTCCACCCGAACTCAGGGGTGTTCGTCTTGCCCAAGATGATGGCGCCAGCAGCTTTCACACGCTCGACAAACGGGGCATCGCGGTCGGGGATGAAATTTTCGAAGGCTTTCGAGCCGAACGTGGTGCGTATGCCTGCTGTGGGGGTCAAGTCTTTGATCGCGATAGGTATTCCATGCAATGGTCCGAGCCGATCACCCCGCTTCACAGCAGCTTCTGCTTCCTTTGCAGCGGCGCGCGCTTGGTCGTGGAGGACACAACAGTAAGCGTTGATCTTTGGGTTGATTCGGTCTATTCGGTCCAAGACGGCATCTACGAGCTCGACGGGAGAAAGCTCCCCCCTTCGGATGAGGTCCGCTAACTCTGTCGCGGGAGTAAAACAAAGCTCAGTGTTATTACTAGCCATCGTTTTATCCCATCCTTTCACTTTTTATGCATACTAATAAGAAATTAGGTTGTCCGAAGCAGGTTAGAAAATGGGGCTGAAAGAAGTCGTCGTCGTTGAAGCCGTTAGAACTCCCACTGGGAAATCTGGCTGGGCTGGGACGGAAAAGAAAGGAGTTTTCTGTGATGTTTCTGCTCAGCATTTGCTCGCTTCGGTGTTGAGAGGTTTGATATATCGCGTCAAGGAAAAATCTAGCGCCTTCGACGAGCGAGAGATAGAGGACGTAGCCGTGGGATGCTTGAGCCAGATAGGTGAGCAAAGTCTGAATATCGGTAGGATAGGAGCCCTAGCCGCGGATTTACCCGATGAGGTTGCGGGTTGGTCCTTAAATCGCTACTGCAACGCGGGATTGCAAGCAGTCAACTCCCAAGCTCAGGCGCTCATGACTGGTTGTGGGGACATAGCGATTGCCGCAGGTGTGGAGAACATGAGTCATTACGCTATTGGATCGGATTTAGAGGCAGCGATAAGAGCGGGTTTTTCCGTCTCATTTCACCCCCGTGTTGAGGAGCGAGGGATGTTGCAGGTGATGGGAGTATCCGCCGAGATAATCGCAGAGAAGTATGCGCTGACGAGAGAACAGCAAGATAGGTTAGGTTTATGGAGCCAGCAGAAGGCTGTGCGAGCGATCCGAGAGAAAGAATGGTATCAGAAGCGGATCGTTCCGGTCGAGGTTGAAAAAGAAGGGAAAAAGGTAATGGTGGACAAAGACGAGCCACCTAGAGCTCAAGCACTCGATGACCCAGAAGCCGCATACGAGAAGATGAAAACGCTTCAGCCCAGATTCAAGCAGGGTGGCACGGTTACGGCTGGCAATTCTTCGGGCATTGTCGATGGGGCTGCGGCGACCATGCTGATGACAAGGGAAAAGGCAGATGCGCTTGGGCTAGAACCTATGGTGAAGATAAAATCGATGGCCGTCGCTGGTGATAACCCCATCACCATGTTGTTGGGGCCGGTACCCGCGATGAGAAAAGCCTTGGCTCGAGCAGAGCTTACCATGAAAGATATGGATGTGTGGGAGCCCAACGAAGCTTTCGCATCCCCAGTGCTTGCGTTTTGTAAGGAGTTTGATGTGGCTTTCGATGATCTGAGGATAAACCCAACGGGTGGTGCGATAGCGATCGGGCACCCCATCGGATGTACCGGGGTGCTTTACTTCACCGAGATGGTTCACTGGATGGTCCGCAATAACCTGGGATATGGGCTCCAGGCTTTGTGCGGCGGGGGCGGCGTGTGGATAGCGACGGTGGTCAAAAGGGAAAAGTAGATAGCTTGCTCCCTTTCGATTCAGACCTCTAGAATCGAGAGACCTCTGGTTATCACTTTTTTCCCATTCTGGTTCTCCGCGAAAATCTCCACCTCGGCTTTTCCTCCCTCGATTTTTTTCACTTCCCCTTTGACCTTTATTTCATCGCCCGGGTAAACGACTCCCGAAAACCTGACTCGCAGC
>CAZWMM010000001.1:0-18544 GCA_964634985.1 Hadarchaeota archaeon (SeqCode) | reverse complement strand
GGAATGGCCGACCGTGCCGTTGTGTTCGCTATGGCAAACCCGATCCCGGAGATCTGGCCTTGGGAAGCGAAGGAAGCGGGAGCGAAAATCGTTGGGACGGGTAGGGGGGACTTTCCAAACCAAGTAAACAATTCACTCGGCTTCCCGGGGATTTTCAGAGGAGTGCTGGATGTTAAAGCCAGAACTGTGACCGATGAGATGTGCGTTGCCGCGGCTGAAGTCTTGGCTAGATTCGCTGAGGATAGAGGTATCAGCGAGGATGATATAATGCCCAAGATGAGCGAATGGGAAGTTTACCCACGGGAAGCTGTCGCCTGCGCGCTGAAGTCGATCGAGCAAGGGGTCGCCAGGGTAAAGCCGAGCAAAAAGGAGCTTTGGGAAAGGGCCACCAAAGTGATAAAGGAAGCCAGGAAGTCGCTCGAAACCTTGATGAAAGCTGGATTGATAAAACAACCGCCAGCGGTTGCCGATCAATGAGCCTTCTCGCCCGTAAGTTTTTGCGTCATTTGGGAATCATCTCTCGCACAATTCCGGCAACACACCTTTGGTAGCCTTGGGATGGAGAAACGCAATCTTAGCCCCCCATTTGATTGATCTGAAATTTTTTTATGATGTGAAAAGTTTTTAGCCGTATACTTCCTCGGGATTGAACTCCCGCTCCAACACCCGCACGAGCTTTCCTCGCCTGACTTTGCGATAGAAGCAGGAATGATAGCCCTCATGACAAGCAGCCCCAACTTGTTCGACATCGAAGACCAAAGCATCGCCATCGCAATCCACCCAAACCTCTCTCACCCGCTGGTAGTGCCTCGAGCGCTCCCCTTTGAGCCAGAGCTTGCGCCTCGAGCGGCTCCAGTAGTGCATCAACCCGCTCGTCAAGGTCTTGAACACCGCTTGTTTGGTCTGCTGCGCTACCATCAGCACATCCTTTGTCTTGAAGTCGCGCGCCACAGCTATGACAAAGCCATTCCTAAACTTTAGCGCCTCCACGATTTCACGCGCTCGGGCAGGAGCTAATCTCAAACCACTACCTCCTCAATCGTTCACGCACGCTTCGCGTGTGACCGGGCAAACCCTCAACCTCGGCTAGCTTTTCCACGATATCCGCAACGCTTTTCAAACCTCGCTTGGTCAGCACCTGCACGCTCGGTAGCTTCACGAAATCCAGCACTGAGAGGCCGGCCCGTCGACTTGCAGCACCGCCAGTTGGGAGGATGTGGCTTGGCCCAACAGCAAAATCGCCAGCTGCCACAGGTGTCCAAGGTCCAACGAACACAGCACCAACGTTCGTTACCAGTTTCAAAAGCTTTTTCGGGCGCTCTACGAGTAGCCGTAGGTGTTCGGGCGCGTATTCATTTGCAAATTCGACAGCCTCGCGAAGATTCCGTGTTATGATAATTCGCCCGTACTTGCGAAGCGACTCACGTATGATTTTTGCACGCGGGGTTTCTTTCAACATCACTCGAATTTGCCTGCGGACTTTCAACGCTAACCCCTCCGATATAGTCACCAGCACCGCTGCAGCGCTCGGGTCGTGTTCGGTTTGCGCTACCATTTCAGTTGCCACCTCCCGTGGATCGGCCGAATCGTCTGCGATGATGAGAACCTCGCTTGGACCCGCCGCGAAGTCGATGCCTACGTTGGCTGAGACAAGCAACTTTGCAGCCGCCACGTAAACGTTGCCTGGTCCGACGATTTTGTCTACTGGGGGGATGGTTTGAGTGCCGTATGCCATCGCAGCAATCGCCTGAGCTCCACCGACCCTGAAAACCGCTTTTACGCCTGCCTCGTTGGCTGCAACTAGCGTGGCTGGATCAACCCTGCCGTCGCGTCGGGGAGGCGTGCACATTATCACTTGCCCAACGCCAGCCACGCGCGCGGGAACGGCTGACATAAGCACGCTCGATGGGTATCTCGCAAGCCCTCCGGGCACATACGCTCCGACCACTGCCAGCGGGCGTACGAGTTGCCCAGCTTTAACCCCTGGCTTGAGTTCAACCATCCATTCCTTCGGTAGTTGCTTGCGGTGGAATCGCTCGATGTTTTTGGCAGCACTCCGGATGGCACCGACGACTTTGGGTTCAACCCGACCGTATGCGGCACGGATCTCCCCTTTGGATACTCGTAGCTGTTTGCGGCCCAACCTCACGCCGTCGAAGCGCTCCGTGTATTTGATAAGCGCTGGATCACCGCGCTTGTAAACGTCGGCCACTATCTTTTGAACTCTAGGCAATACCGCAGCTATTCTGAACTCAGAGCGAAAAAGCAATCGCTCACGCCTGCTAGGCGAACACTTCCATAATCGCGCTATCTTGAGCGACATACGTATGTCACGACCTCACTTCGACGCCCCGCTCACGTAAATAGCGCTTGACTTGCCCCACGGTGAAAGTGCCGAAGTGAAAGATGCTAGCACAAAGAGCAGCATCAGCTTGGCCAGCAGTTAACACATCGTAAATGTGTTCAAGCTTGCCCGCACCCCCCGATGCGATGACAGGTATGCCCACTGCTCCAGCTATTGCTCGCGTCCCCTCAATGTCGTACCCTTCTAGCGTGCCATCTGTGTGAACACCCGTGTAGAGGATTTCACCCGCGCCCAACGATTCGACCAGTTTTGCCCACCCAATCATGTCAATTCCAGTGGGTTTCATTCCGCCAGAGATGCACACCTCCCACTTCCCTTCCGAGACAACCTTCCCATCAATGGCGCTCACTACACTCTCCCTCCCAAACTCAAGAGAAAGTTCCTGCAGGAGCTCTGGCCTCCTAACTGCAGCAGTATTCACCGAGACTTTGCTAGCCCCGACATCTAGGATAGCTCTAGCATCCTCAACACTTCGTATACCTCCACCGACGGCTAGCGGGATCGAAATTTGCTCAGCCACCCTTCGAACCGCTTCGATCAATGTCGGTTTGCCTTCAGGGGTCGCGGCGATGTCGAGGAACACGAGCTCATCCGCACCCTGTTCCTCGTAGCGCTTTGCAAACTCCGCTGGGTCGCCCACTTCTTTTATGTTTTTGAAGTGCACTCCCTTAACGAGTTTACCCCCCTTTGTGTCGAGGCAGGAAATTATTCTCTTCACTTAGATGACCCCCTTCGTGCTCGGTGCGCCCCGCCTCCGCGGTTCCTTGCCCACAGCTTCCGCTAGCGCGACCCCCAGAGCCTTGAAGATCGCCTCAGCCTTGTGGTGGTCATTTTTTCCTCCGAGCACTCGCACGTGCAAGTTGAACTTCCCGTTGGTCGCCAGCGTTTCAAGCATGTGCTCGACCATGTCGCTGCTCAAATCATCGAGCTTCCGCTTGGCAAACTTCACTTCTATGCTCGGGTAAGCTCTCCCGCTGAGGTCGACCGCAGCGAGCACCAAGGCATCGTCCATGGGCACGATGGCATCCCCCATCCGCTTGATACCGAATTTTTTGCCTAGGGCCTTCTCCAGTGTCTCACCCAAAGCGATCATCGCATCCTCCGCAACGTGGTGCTCGAAGTCCCCACGCGCGCGGAGCTCGAGATCGAAGCATCCGTGTTTGGTGAAACTAGCGAGCAAGTGGTCGAGGAATTTTATGCCCGTCCCCACATTCACCTTACCAGACCCATCGAGGTTCAGCCTGACCCTCACTTCGGTTTCCTTCGTTTTCCTATCCACCATTCCAACTCTCATCTTCCAGCAACCTCCAGCGCCTGCTTCAACGTGAACTTGCCCCCATAGAGCGCCATCCCAATCACGAGACCAGCTGCCCCAGCTTCCCGCACGATGCCCACGTCCTCGAGCGACCCAACACCGCCCGACGCGAAGACGGGTATCTCGACAGCCCCCACGAGTTCCCTGATCTCCCGCGCCGCAACACCTCGCATGCTCCCATCGAGATCTATATTGGTGAAAAGCAACGAACCAACCCCCATACGCTCGAACTCCCGCGCGAGCTCGAGCATCGATTTTTCGGTTTGCTCTTTCCACCCCTCGATCGCCACCTTACCCGAACGGGAATCGAGTGCCACCATGATCCTATCGCTACCCGCGATCTCTACGAGTCGCTTCACGAGCCTTGGATCCTTGACCGCGGCTGTGCCCAATATCACTCGACTCGCCCCTATCCCTAGAAGCTCACACGCACGCTCGAGCATTCGAACGCCACCGCCCACTTGAACCCCGATTCGAACGTTTGCCAGCACCTCAGCCACGCGCTCGAAGTTGTCCCCTTCACCCATCGCCGCATCTAGGTCGACAACGTGTAAATAACTCGCCCCCTCAGCTACCCATCGCTGAGCCAGCTCGACGGGGTCGCCGTAAACTCGCTCCATACTTGGTTTGCCCCCAACAAGCCGTACGCACCGTCCTCGTCTGATGTCGACGCTCGGAATCACCAACATGCCAACACCCCTGTTGACTACTCACCTTAAGGCAACACTCGCTCGATCGGTACGACGAGGATATCCCGTGCGCCAGCTTGCTTAGCGCGCCTCACAACTCTATAGACCTCGCCCTCATCAACCACCGCTTGCACGGCCAGCATCGGCTCCTCCGCCTCAACGCGAGAGACAGTCGGCCCCGCCATTCCGGGCATCACCCTTTTGATCTCCTCTAGCTTAGCTTCGGGCACGTTCATCAGCACCAACTTCTTTCCCCTCGCCCTAACCACGCTGTTCAACGCCGTGGCGATTTCGTCTATTTTTTCCTTCTTCTCTTGTAAACTTCGGCGGTTGGCTATCAGCCTCGTCGAGCTCTCGAGGATTGTATCTACGATCCTCAGCCCGTGGGTGCGCAGGGTAGTGCCGGTGCTTGTCACGTCAATGATCAAGTCCGCAACGCCTATCAATGGGACTATCTCGGCCGCCCCGGTGACGTCGATCAGTTCGATTTCGATCCCCTTCTCCTTGAAGTAGCGCTTGGCCGTACCCGGAAATTCAGTCGCTACCTTCACGCCAGCCTTGATGTCCCGCACAGATTTGATGCCAGATTTTTCATGGGATGCGACCACCATCCTGGTGAAGCCATAGGATAAATCCAGCAACTCGACCACATCGCTTCTGCTCTCCCACACTAAGTCATGGCCCGTTATGCCTAGATCTGTTGCCCCCCTCGCGACGAAATCAGGGATGTCTTCGGCTCGCACGAATACGAGTTCGATCTCGGGATCGTTCGTTCGCGCGAAGAGCTGACGCCCATCCCTGCCGATCACTCCGATGCCAGCATCTTGGAGCAGCCTAACCGTAGGTTCCTCCAAGTGTCCTTTGGGCATGCTGATTTTCACCATCATTTTTCCCCTCCTTTGAATTTCTCTAACACGCTCATGAGTTTTTCATTTTGCTGCTCAATGCCCACTGTTACCCTAACCCAATTAGGCCCGGCCTTTCGAAAGTTTGAAAGATCTCGAATCAGGACCCTTTGTTTAGCCAAAAAATCACAAAGGGTTGAGGCATCCGTACCCAAGGGTGAAACATCCACCATCAAAAAATTCGCATCTGACGGCAATACGCGCATCCCGAGCTTCGATAGTTCACGCGCCAGATATGCGCGCCCACTCCTCACCCTAGCCACAACTCTGCGCAAGTAACTTTTGTCGAGCAACGCCGCTATAGCTGCAGCCTGAGCTAGGCTGTTGACATTGAAGGGCGCGCGAATGCTCTCGAGCACCTCGATCAATTCCGGGTTACCGATAGCATAACCAACCCTCAGCCCCGCGAGCCCGAATGCCTTCGAAAAAGTTCGGAGCACGAGCAGGTTCTCAAGCTTAGGTGCTAACTTCGCGACCGAGTATCCGGCGAACTCTGCATACGCCTCGTCGATTACGATGAGCTTCCCCCCCGCCAAGAGCTTGCGCAAACCCCTTGAACTTACGCCGTTGCCCGTTGGGTTGTTTGGTCTCCCCATGAACGCTAGCTTCGCCCCAGCGAGGGCACGCCCGAGCTCCTCAGCGCGCCACTCGAAGTTAGGGAGGTTGTAGAACTTCGGCGTCCCACCATTAATCCTACACGCAAGCTCATACATGGCGAAAGTCGGCAGGGGGATCAGCACCCGTTCGCCAGGGTTTAGAAAAGCCTTGCACGAGAGGTCCACGAGTTCGTCTGAGCCATTCCCCATTGCCACGCACTCATCCTTGATGCCGAGGTAGTTGCCTATCGCCCGCTTTAGCTCCGCAGCTCTGGGGTCGGGGTATGAACCAACGCACGCCGCTTCCCGCTTGAGCACCTCGAGCACGCGCGGCGACGGGCCATAGGGGCTCTCGTTCGATGCGAGATTTATGGCTCCATCTACCTCTGCCCCATACTCGCGCGCCAATGGGTAAGAAGTGCCAGCTCTCAGCAGCTCGCCAACACATTTTGACATCATTTTTCTCCCTTTCCTCATCTAAACTGGCTATTTCTGTATATAAATTTTACTGATTTTAAGCAAAAGGAAAAATTATTTCCAAAAAAGCGAAATATTTAAATATTATCCACTAAAGAGATCTACCGAGGTCCGAAGCGGGTGAGATAAGTGGAAATCGTTGAACTCGATGAGACAGACCGAAAGCTGCTCAGCCTCTTGCAGGGCGACGCCAAAGTGCCGTACGCCAAGCTCGCCAAAAAGCTTGGGGTGAGCTCCTCGGGAATCCACAAGCGCGTCAGACGCCTCCTCGATGGGGGGGTGATCCAAAAATTCGTCGCGGTGGTCGACCCTCAAATCGTGGGGAAGAAGCTCAAGGCTTTCATAGGCATCTCGACCTCCCCTGGTGGCTGCAGGGAGGTTATAGCCGAGCTCAGCAGACGCCCGGAGGTGCTCGAAATCCACGAGGTCGCGGGGGAACACGACCTATTCGTGAAGCTCCTAACCGAAGACACGCTTAGGCTGAACGAAATTTTGCATGAGATGGACAAGATCCCGGGGGTGAGCTCGACGCGCACCCTCATCGTGCTGAAGACAGAGAAAGAGACGAGCTCTATTGCACCCTGAAAAATGTCCCCCCTTGACCTGCATTCCCCAGCTGAGGGGAGCAAAACTGATCTCGAAACGAAGAATGAGTTCTCATCTCAAAGAAATGGTATGGGGGCGCTAAAAAGCGCATCTCAATTGAGAAATTGAAGCGGCCGGATGACTATTTTGCCAACGCCACTTCGATGTCCTCCACACACCTCCGTGTGAACAGCTTTGGGTCAAAAACCACGATGAGACTATCTCCTTCCTTTGAACAAATCTCCTTGAGTTCCTCGAGAAATTCCAAAGCTTTTTTGAACCCGTTCGTTGCAACGAGCTCGTAAAAACAATCGATGATCACAACGGCGGGGGGGGTTCTTTTTAAATAACTGTACAAGATCCCCTTCGCGCGTCCGAGCTTGTTCGGACTAACGGTCGCTTCGCCTTTAATCCGCTCGGCGACCATGGAGAGGATAGGTGTGCTGACCAAGCCAAATCTTCGCTCGACCTTTCCCGGCAGATGGGAAGTCACCCATATACCAGACATCCCATGCGAAACCGCATCCTTAAACATCTCCGCTCTTCTCTTCGATTCTTTTTCTATGATCAAGTTGCTTCGCCCAGGCTCCAACTTGTACTTTGGTTTGGTGGGGAGGCTAGCCTCGGGTGTCGGGACGAAAAACTTGGATATCGGAGGAAGGACAAATAACTTGTATTTTACGACGCCATAAACAATCAACATGCCACCCGAAATATTGAATAAATAAGCGACTTCTGGGATATCAAATATCCACGGCAAAAGCGCAGAACCTATAAAGCCACCCACATAAACGACAACTAACCCTATCAACAAAAATAAGGTTTGCTTTTTTTCAATAGAGATACTCCTGCGATACGTTTGAAAAAAAATGCCCGTTCCTAAAATAAAGAATATTGAATTGTACACGATCGGCGCTATAATTATTCCTCCTCGGGCTTCCCAGGTGAATTTGCGATTAGGTCATCGCACAATACCGAATGGGATGCCCAGAAAAAAAGCAATTTATAGACCCATTAGGAAATTTGCCATCCGTGCTTCCCACGCGAGAAAGTGACCGATACGCTCAATTTTGAATTCCTATGATTTTTTACGAATTCTCTCGCAGCTTTTTCATTTTTCGTGTTTTTCCCATTTCTACTAGCTACTTTGTTTTACATTGTGAAAAGTTAGCCCAAAAACTCTCGTGCGATTTGCTCAAGCGTCATCGTGAACTTGCCGATCTCCCCTTCCAAGTTAAAGTAATGTACCGATGCCCGCACAGTACCTTCAACACCCAAGTAGCGCATCGTAGGCTGGGCGCAGTGGTGGCCAGAGCGAACCGCGATCTTCGCCAACTCATCAAGCATCGAAGCGACATCGTGATGCCCCAAACCTCTGATGTTGAAACTCACGACACCCCCCCGCCGCTCCAGCTCGCGTGGACCATAAACCTCGACGTTTTCAAGGTCTGATATCTTCATCATCTGCTCGGTCAGCTTCCGCTCGCGCTCGGCAATTCGCTCTATCCCTATCTCCAGCACATAATCGCACGCTCGACCCAAACCTATGATGCCGGGAATGTTCGGCGTGCCAGCGTCGAACACATGGGGTGGCTTGACGAACTCGCTTGAGTGCTCCCCGACGCTCTCGACTATCCCTCCGCCCAAGAGGAGGGGTTCAAGTCTCCTGAGGCGATCCTCCCGCGCGTACAGGAAACCTGTTCCCTGGGGGCCTAACAACCCTTTGTGACCGGGCGCGGCTAGGAAATCGCACCCCAGCTTTTGGACATCGACGGGTATGTGACCAACCGATTGAGCGGCGTCAACGAGGAAAATGACATCGCGCTCGCGGGCAAGCTTACCTATGGATTTGATCGGCTGGATGCTCCCGATTGCATTTGAAACTTGATGCGTGGCGATCAGGCGAGTTTTTTCATCGATCGCTTTCTCAACGGCTTCAACTTCGATCAAACAATCCCTCGTGGCGCGCAGGAGTTCTAGCTTCACGCCTCGTTCTCGCTCCAACCGCTGCCAAGGCAAAAGGTTGCTGTGGTGTTCGAGCACAGTTGTTAGGACCTTATCGCCCTTTCGCAGGCCAAAGCCTTGAGCTACGACGTTTATCGCTTCGGTCGTGTTCTTCGTGTAGACGATCTCCTCTGGCTTCGCGTTGATTACTCGGGCGATTTTCTCGCGGGTCGCTTCGAAAGCCTCGGTAGCTCGACGGGTTACAAGATGCAGGCCACGCCCGACGTTCGCGCTGTACTCGTTGAAGTACTCGAGCATCGCATCGATCACGGGCTGAGGCGTTGGTGTCGTCGAGGCGTTGTCGAGGTAAATGATGCCCGTGCGCAGGAACGGTATTTCGGCCCGAACTTCCTCAACGCGTTTTGCCAAGCTTGCGCCTCTCGGCTGGCTCAACGTGTACGACAACTGATATCAAGCCAGCTATTCGTTTTTTTAAATTGCGCTCGACCACCGTCGCTACCTCGTGCGCCCTCATGACGCTCATTTTTGGATCGACGTAGATGTGCACATCTGCGAATATGTAGCACCCCACCCTGCGGGCGCGGCATCGGTGGCACCCTAGCACACCCTGCACGCCCCTAGAAACTCGATTTATCTCGGCCAAGACTTCCGCGCTTGGGCTTGCTTCCATCAGTATGTTCAGTGCATCGCGCCCAATGCCGAACCCCCATCGGAGGATTAGCGCCGATATCACTAGAGCGACCAAGGGATCCGCCCACACGTAGCCTAGCCCAACCAGCCCAAGCCCAGCTATGACCGCTACCGCGGAAACAGCGTCGGTGAGCGTGTGGTAACCATCCGCGACAACTGATGGGCTGTTGACCCGCCTACCCGTGCGGATTTTGTATTTCGCCAAACCACCTAAAACAATGATAGCCAGACCAGCTAACAAGAAGAGTTCAAACGTTGCCTCGGGGGCCAAACCTGATTGAATTTTTTCTAGAGCTAGATATGCCACCCGCGCGCCAGCGAAGATGAGGACAGCCGCGAGTAGGATCGAGACGAGGGTTTCAGCTTGAGCATGTCCATACGGGTGCCCTCGGTCGGCGGGACGTTTGGAAACGCGCAACCCGGCGAAGACGCAGACCGAAGTAGCGGTATCGGAGAGCGCATCTATACCGGCGGCGAAGAAAGCGAGACTCCCGAAGAGAAAGGCTGCCCAGATCTCGACGGCCCCGATCGTCGTAGTCGTGACTATGGAGATTAACGTTACCCGCTCGGCAGGACTTTTCAACATCTTGCTGCCTATAAAACGTGACCAACGACACCTAAAGGGCTACCGCATGCGGTTCGTCCGCATGCCAGAAATCACAACAATCGAGTTAGGCCGATAACTTGGGCGCTGCCAACTCCCGGGAGGCTCGCTAGCTTTCGTTCCAAAGGCTCGGTGCCACCTGCGGCATCCGCGACCACTGCGATCACGCGAAGAGCCTCCAAGCCAAAAGCTATGGGCTCACGAGAGATTGAGTGAACTTTGACACGCTCTCTTACCGCTGCTTCGAGCCGATCTAAATCTACCCTTGCATGCTCGGGCATCAGCCTCAGAGTAACCGCTACTTCCCCCATGCGAAAAACCTCAGGGCCCGGTAAAACCGCAACCAGAGCAGCGATAGGGGTTGCTAAGCCGCTTGCATTTTGAGCATCGCCATATCTCGACGGAGCCGCAGCTGGGGCAAGGGAAGCGAGTTGCTCTATCTCCCTGAGCTATCTCACGGTTGCATGATGTACATACCGTCGTCATCTGGACCTTACCCATTTTAACCGGGCTTGTTTTAATGGTTTGGGGGCGTTTATTTCGAGGTAACACATAATTTTGGTTGGGCCGGTAGTCCAGCTTGGATAAGACGCGGGCCTGCGGCCGAAACGGTAGACAGCCCGTGACCCGGGTTCAAATCCCGGCCGGCCCGCCATCCTCGAGACGATCGAATGAAGGTGAAAGTCGGCTGTTGCGGATTGCCTGGGGGGATGAAGCGATATTTCCAAGAGTTCAAGCTGGTTGAGATCAACAGTACTTTTTACAAGCTTCCGATGCTAAAAACAGTCGAGCGGTGGCGCGCGCAGGCACCACCCGAATTCGAATTTTTGATCAAGTGCTTCCAAGGGGTGACTCACCTCGTAACGAGCCCAACGTGGCGGAGGTCGGGGCTCAAGCTCACGGGCAAGGAGAAGTATGGATTTTTGCAGCCTACTCGTGAGGTATTCGAGTCTTGGAACCAAACCCTTGATATATGCAAAACTCTAGGAGCGAGCGTGTGCCTTATTCAACTACCAGCGCGTTTCAAAGAAACGGAAAAAAACTTGAGAAACGCTGAAAAATTTTTCTCGAAAATCAAAAGGAACGGAGTGAAGATCGCGCTTGAGCTACGGGGGTGGAGCGGCGAGGGATTAAAGCAGCTTTGTGAAGAATTCGACTTGGTTTCATGCGTAGATCCATTCGCATCCGATCCAGTTTATTTCGGCAAGAGCAGGGTTGCATACTTTAGGTTGCACGGTTCTCCCCCTGGGAAGCAAATGTATAAACACAAATACACCGATCGCGACCTCCTTGGGCTGAGGAAAAAATTGGAGAGCCTGCAGAACGTGAATGAAGCCTATGTGCTCTTCAACAACATCTGGATGAGGGAAGATGCGCTCAGGTTTATAGAGATTCTCAGATGAGCTCAATATTTTTAACATCGAAACCAGAACCTGAAATGGTGCGGGGGTAACTCAACTGGGAGAGTGCCAGCCGGTCGAGCACGCTCGAACGGGCAAAACTGAAGTTCCCAGTGAGGAACACACAGACATCTGGATGTTGCGGGTTCAAGTCCCGTCCCCCGCATCACAAGTATCCCGGAAGCAAAAACTGTCTTTGTTGAGGGAGATGGGGCTGCTAGCTTGTTGCCGCCTCGTCAGAAAAACTGCCCATATTTTGATATGCGAAACTTGTTGGGTTACAATTCCTTGAAGCAAAACTTCCATAGCGGGACGAGGTGGACATTACCCATTTTTCCTTCAACATCTTTTGTAATCACATATGCCCTTTTTATTCCCAGTTTTTTCCCGTATTTCTTGGTGAAATAAGCTATGTGCCTGACATCCCCTTTCGCAATCTTTGACTTGAACTTGACTTCAACAGGGGTGAACTCTCTCAAGAAATCTATCTCCTTTTCTTTATCCCTCCAGTAGTGTTTTGCCCCCAGCTCAGACAGGACTAGGTTTTCCGCAAATTTTTCCTCGGGTACGTCGAAGGGTAAAGTTAGACATGGATGATATGCATAAAACCTTGAAAGTTTTCTGGAGGCAGCCCTTATGGAAGGCCTATAGTTTAAAACTTTCCTGATTAAAAAAGAAAACTCCAGATAGAACAGGGCCTTGTACAGAGTTATTTTCGCCCGTTTCAGTTCCTTCGCGAGCTCATCCAACAACAAATACTGACCTGGATTGGTTAAGAAAATTGTAACGAGTTTCTCCAGCAGAAGGATATCAACTTCTTTGAACTCCTTCGGGATGTCCTTCAGAATAATCGGCTCGATTACTGAGCTTCTTACATAATTTTTGATGAAATTCACGTCTTTCTCATTGATAAGCTCGGGGAAAGGCCTAATCAGGAATTTGTTGAACTCCCTTTCCAACTGATCCGCGTATAGCAAGAATCTATCTTTCTCGATGTGCACGCCCTTGAAGCGTAGAAACTCCTTAAAGCTGAGTGGCATCAACTCGTAATAAATAGCTCTGCCAGCTAGACTTTTCTTGGCTTCTGTTAAAATGTTTAAAGAGGCTGAGCCGGATACAAAAATTTTTATGTTGCGCAAATTGTCATAGATCAGCTTCACGTCTGCGACCCAATTTTCAGACTTTTGCGCCTCGTCCAAAAATAGGCAGATCTCGTCCTTTTTATAATCGATATCAGTCAACCTTGAATATTCTTTTAAAATATCTTCCACTCTTTTTTCTTGGAGTTCCGGTTCGTCAAAACTGCAATAAACAAGGTGCAACGGGTCTCTCCCGGCTTTGATTAAATTGTCGATAAGTTGAAAGAAGACTGTTGATTTACCAACTCTCCTCAGTCCAACAAGCATTTGAACCTGCTTTCTGCCAAGGTCTTTTCTAATCCCACCGAAGATATCTCTGTAGGTTGCGGGTGCAAACTCTGGGTTTACTCTTTTTTCTGTCCACCAATGATTGAGTTCATCTAGTTTCATACATTTGTTTCTATAAAAAACGAATATTTAAATCTTTTGTTTTTAGAGAGTACGCACCATTTTGATTTTGTTCAAGTCAGGCGCACGGCGCTAGCTTCGGAACCAATCCGTTAGGGTTCTAAAAGTGGTTCATGGGCCATTCCCCGCACCTTAGGAACAATGAAGCAGATTAGGGCATTTAGAGGAGAATTTCCAGAAATTCACTGGAGGGTACAAATCTGGGTACAAACTTCTAATACCGCACCACCTAGCAAAATTACTAAAACGAGTTACAACCTCATCGTCTCGTAACTCAGCCTCAGCTCACCATTTTTACTCCACTCGAAAACCGGTACCTCGCGTCGAAGCCGCTTGAATTTCTCGCTGAGCGCGTGCACGATGATGGGTAAAGCGATCGTCATGTCAGCAAAGCACGTTACCTTGTCCGCACGCTGGTGAATCTTTCCCCACGATTGGGCCTCCTCGAAAGTGCAGCCCGAGAGCCCGCCCCAGTGTGGGGAGTCCGCCGTTACCTGGATGGCGTAGTTGTGGCTGCGATCGTGGCGAGTCTGGTAGCTTGCGATAACCGCGGTCTGCTGGATGAAGTTCTTGGGCACGCCACCACCGAGATAGATCACTCCCGTCAGTTTTGCTTTCTCGGTGATGCGAGAGCTTTCCTCCACATCCTTGAGCGCATCGATCAGTATTTGTTTACGGATGTAACGAACGGTTTTACCAACTTTCACCTTGCGGGCTCTACGATTAGCAAACATGATCGAAAAACCGAGGGCGCTGTCGTTTAGGGCAGGGCAAAAGATCGGGACTCCTTTCTTATGAGCGCTCACCAAGATCGAGTCCTTTTCCCTGCCAGCTGTGCTCAAGCTTTTTCCAAGAAGAAACATGAGTTCACGAGAAGAGTAAGGGTAGTTGTCCTTCAAGCCGTAAGAAAAGACCTTCTCTATCCAACTATCGAACTTATAAAATCCCACCTCATCCGCGAAGATATCATAAATCCTGTCCACTTTGTGTTTCCTCAACTTCACGTCGTCGATCAAGTGGGTACCGACGTAGTGCTTCTTTCCCTTGGCCTCGTAGGCATCGTGGTAGAGGTTTGCCCCCGTGCTGACCACGATATCGACCATCCGACGTTTTATCAAGTATGACACCAATCTCCGCATGCCCGCGGGAACCATCGCCCCGGCAAGGCCGAACCAAATCACGATGTTGCGCTTTCTGAGCATCCGCGCCCATACTTCGATAACCTCGGCGAGCTTCCGTCCCTGAAACCCAGTCCAAAACATCCCTTCGGCGAGTTCGCTGATGCTCCGTTCGGGCCAGACCTCAAGGGGTTCGGTAGGATACTTCAATATTTTTTTCTTGATCATCGCTCTAACTCGAACGTGTATTATAAAAATTTTTTCTACAACAGACTACGAAGCTCGTCAAGCGAGTTTATCGTGAAATCCGCGCGCTCCCCGACCCCCCAATCCCTACGCTTCACCAAAATCGTCTGCATGCCCGCAGTTTTCGCCCCTTTGATATCGGTGAAAGGCTTGTCGCCAACGAATGCGCAATCGCTTGCACGTAGACCAAGCTTGGACGCAGCCAGCAAGAAGGGTTCAGGACTAGGCTTCGTTCGAGGGGTATCTTCGCCGCCGATGATAACTACATCGAAAAGCCGGACGAACTCGAAGCGTTGAAGTCTTCTCTCCTTCATCCCGGGCTTGCAATCGGTGTCCGTGACCAGGCCCAGCTTGTAACTTTTTCCCTTGAGGTATGACAACGTTGGTTCAGCATCGGGGTAGGGCTTACTCTCCTCGACAAATGAATCCCAGTAAAGCTGGGTCAATTCTTCGGTAAATCTATGGGAGAGTTTTTGCTCGACCCCCAACTCTTGCAACAAAGTCGGCCACCACTCATCGCGATCGTATTCTGTTTCCAAATTCATCCGATCGTCGAGTGTCTTGAGTTTCGAGCGGATGTGCGTTTCGTTCACTTCAACTCCGCGCTCGAAGAGATATCGGCGAAGTTTCCTCGCTACTGCGTGGTGTGCCGCTCCCAAACCGGTTGGTGCATCGATGAGCGTTTCATCCAAATCGAAAAGTACCGCCTTTGCGTGCATCGCCTTTTAATCCCCCTTCCCCACCGCAAAATCTGATTATGTAGTCAATCGTAGTTTGTGCAGCATTTTTCAAAACTTCTTCCCCTATCCCCGGGGCCCCGCACAGGAGTAAAAGAACTTCCTTTGTCGCCACGGTTACCTTTGTATCATCCGCATCTCGGTATGGATAAATTGCAATCAACTTCTCAGCATCCGATACCACCACTTCGTTGCCCTCGAGCACCACGGGTTTTTCCATGCCTATACCTTTGAACTCCTCGCCCTTGTGTGCAAGTCTCAGCACGAGATCCCCACGGATGCGCTCCGCGTCGAACGCGCCTATCGAGATGCATGATTTGATTGAGGCCAAGTTGTAGGCATCGACGAGAGTGTTTATCGTGGGTAGGGGCTTTCCGGCTAGGACCCTTCGAATGAGCGCCTCAGCGGCAGGTCTATTTTTCGTGGGGTCGATGCCGATGCGCCAGAAGAAGTCCCGGTAGCTCCTGAAGACCGGAACATCTTTTACAGTTGCGGTATCATAAATGCGCTTTACTTCCTCAATTATCTCTTCCTTGAACCGTTGCAACTCAACTTTTTCTTTTTCGACTTTTACCCCTTCTACCCCCGCGACCAAAACATGCAATTCTGGAAAGCGCTCCCCCAAATCCGCGCTGATCCTCATACAGGCCAACTACGCTTTCATTTTTTTGAACAAATATGCTCCCAACAAAATCATGGCCAAGGAGAATAGAGCCAAGACCGCGAAGTCCAGCCACAGCGGGAACTGAGAGCTCCCGAGGACGGCTCCCCTCAGCCCGTCGACCCCGTAGGTCACCGGATTAACGTGCGCGATAGCGCTCAGCCACCCGGGCGCGGTGCTGATCGGGAAAATGGCCCCCGACAGGAAAAATAGAGGCATGATTAGGAAGTTCATCACGACTGGAAATGCCACCGGATCCTCTATCCTCGAAGCTATCGCCAGCCCCAAACCGACGAACCCCAGCGCTAAAATGACCATAAAAAGTAAAGCCAAGAAAAAACCCGCTACCCCCGGCATCTTTGCCCCTACTAATCCAGAAACGAAAAGCAGCAATAGACCCTGAATAATCGAGGTCGTTGCCCCCCCAAATGTCTTGCCAAGCATGATTGATATCCGCGAGACCGGGGCGACGAGGATCTCTTTCATGAACCCGAACTGCTTATCCCACAGCACCGAAACGCCCGACATCGTTGCGGTGAATAAAATCGCCATTCCGACGATTCCCGGCGCCAAAAAGTCAATGTAACTCCCACCCCCTGGCATCTGGGCGATCGCTCCCAAGCCCATCCCCAAGATCGCGAGCCAGAAAAACGGCATCACGAACATTGAGATCATCCTAGCCTTGGCCCGCAGGAACCACTTCATGTCCCGAAGCCATAGCACGTAAATTGCTTGGGCACTCAACCGATCACCTCACGTGGGCCCTCACCCTCATTCGCATCTGCTCCTTTGCTCCACCCTCTTCCTCGCGGATGCCCCTGCCCGTGTATCGAATGAAAACGTCCTCCAGCGTTGGGCTCCTCAACCCGACCGAGCGCACTTTACCACCACGCCCCGTGATGATTTTCATCAGCTTGGGAATGGTTTTCTCACCGCCCGTGACCGTGAGGTGTAAATAATCCCCCACCACCTTCACCTCTTTCACATACCTGACTCCTTGGAAAACTTCAGCGTATTTTTTAGGCTGAGAAACCTCAAGGGAAACTATATCGCCTTCAAGCTCATCTTTTAGTTTCTCGGGCTTATCTAACGCTATGATCTTGCCGTAGTCGATGATGCCTGCACGATCGCAAAGATAATCGGCTTCGTCCATGTAGTGTGTTGTCAGCAAGATCGTGATCTTCTCCTGTTTGTTTAGCATCTGGATGTGATCCCAGATATTTCTGCGCGTTTGAGGGTCCAACCCGAGGGTGGGCTCGTCCAAGAACATTATTTTCGGGTGATGCATGAGACCCCTTGCTATTTCGAGCCTTCGCCGCATCCCGCTCGAGTAGGTTTGAACCAAAGCGTTCGCACGATCTTCCAACCCAACCAGCTTTAGGACTTCGGCGATTCTCTTCTCCCTCTGGGTTTTGTCCATCCCGTAGACCCGTCCGTGAAAATCAAGGTTCTCCTTACCCGTGAGGCGGTTATCGACGGAGGGATCCTGAAAGACTATGCCGATCGCTGCCCGGACCGAATCTGGTTTGCTATGGACATCGAAGCCCGCGACCTTCGCAGTGCCTTCAGTTGGAGTGAGGATTGTGGAAAGCATGTGAATTAGCGTGGTCTTGCCCGCACCGTTGGGGCCCAGCAGACCGAAGAGTTCCCCCTTTTCTATTTTTAGGTCCACGTGATCAACGGCAACGAGATCCCTGAATTTTTTCGTCAGACCTTTGGTCACGATTGCCGGCATGGATATCTACCCAAACACGTTTGCCTAATCTTTTAACAAATTAATACTTGGGCACCATATTTTAACATGATGGCTTTAGGGTGTGTTGAATTCGCGGTTCCTGGGAAGAAATTAGAGGACAAGCTGAAGCTATTGGAATCGCATGGGATGTGGCTGGAGTTGGCCAACGATGGAAAGAAACAATTAGGGAATGTTTTGGATGTACTGCAGAGTTCCAGCACCACAATCGAGTCCGTCCAAGCTCATCAGCTACACGAACTCCAGCTTTTGGGTGCAAATGAAAAGGAGCGAAAATCTGCTGTGCGCCACATCGAAGATACGATAAAGATGGCTTCCGAGGTAAGCGCGAAGAACATCGTTGTCACTATAACCTACGGGGTGCCGAAGGTGGAAAAGCCAAGGAAAAGATGCATAGAACTGTTTAAACATTTTGGCAAACTTGGTAAGGAATTCGACGTTTTAGTTTCAATCGAACCGTTGAGCGGGGATAAGACGACATTTCTCCCCAGCGTGGCGGAGGTCCACAAGCTTGTCCACGATGTTGGCTCTAGCCATGTGCGTTTGATGGCGGACACGATGCATATCCATAGCAATGGGGAAGATGTCGCAGGGGTTGTCCGCGAATATTTTGCGGAGATATCAGAACTTCAGTTACGTGATACCGACTCGAGACCCCCGGGGCAAGGCTCCATAGATTTTACCCCGCTTCTGAAAGTTATTCGGGAGAAATTCAGAGGACTAACCTGTTTGGAATATAAACCTGGCCCAAATCCAAGCTCTGATTTTGACCAAGCTTGTAAGTTCACGGCTGACATCATCTCTGCGGTTCGATGATCACTTTGATGGATTCTTGTTCCCAGGGATGGCTTACCAAGTAGAACCCTTTTGCTGCATCGCCCAATCCAAACC